>DQHT01000101.1 GCA_003531115.1 Bacteroidota bacterium
GTAGAACCCAGTATGGCTGATGACGGGATGATGATGGCTTTGGTATGTTGTTCATTTTTCAGTAAAACTTTTCCAAACATTCCTGATTTAATTTTGAGGTCCGGCGAATTTTTGACCAGGAACTGAACGGGGAAACTGCTGCCCATATTGGCTTTACTGCCGATCAAAATAACTTCACCTTTCAGCGTATCATCGGGTAAAACATCAATGGTAATGGCATAGGTTTGTTTTGACCTGAATTTTTTCAGATCACTTTCAGGAATGGCGATGGTGAATTTCAGGCGGGACAGATCCGTAATTTGAAGCAAAGGCATGCCCGGTGCGGCAAAGGCCCCTTCTTCGCTCAGTTTGGCGGTCACAATGCCTGAAAAAGGAGCCTTGATCGTGGTTTTAGCGATTTGTTCCATGAGTGTTGCCTTTTGAACATTGGCCGACTTTAATCCTAACTCTGCCTTTTCCAGTTGTATACCCTGTATGGCATCCGCCTGTGCCAGGATGCGATAACGCTTGACATCATTTTCCAAACCTTCAAGTTGAACTTCTATAGCCTGCAACTGCAAACGGAGCAATGAATTGTCAAGTTGAATAAGCGTTTGTCCTTTTACAACCTCAGTCCCAACATCAACCCGTATTTCGTTGATCTTCCCCTGCACTTCCGCACTGATTTTTGTTTCCTTAAAAGGTTCAAACGTACCCGTAAAGCTTATGGCTGCATCGTTATTTTCAAGCTGTATAGCCTGGGCACTGATCGATATGGCCTTCTCTTTTTCGAATTGAAAAACTCTGTTTTCAGCGATCTCTTTATTGTTTTTTAGTTTTAAAACAACGAACGCAATAACGGCCACTCCGGCCAGTATTCCTGCTATTTTTTTCCCATTCATATCGAACGAATTAATTGGTGGTTCTTAATTGATTGTTTAGTTTTTTCAATTCCAGATCGGCTTTGAGATAGTCTACCACTGCGTTCAGGTAGTTTTGTTGCGCTTCACGTAAAGCATTATCGGCCAACAGAACATCCGTCAGACTGGCAATTCCCTGTTTTTGTTGAAGCACGGTTTGCGCATAAACCGATTGCGCCAATTCGATCTGTTTTTTAGACGTTTCAACCGTTGATCCCGACACTGTTATTTGTAGGGTCGCATTTTCGATTTGCATGGATATTTGTTCGGTCAACAGGGTGTATTGAAGTTCGTTATTCCTGATCTCAAGTGTTTTTTGATTGATTTTTCTCTGTGTTACTGTTCCGTTAAACAAGGGATAGGAAAGCTGAATGCCGGTAAATCCGATCGGATAAAATTTCAAAAAGGTATTGGGTTGTTTGTCGTAGCCAAAACCTGTTGTCCCGTAGGTGGCAAAAAGGCCCGCAGAAGGCAAAAATCTTGAGCGGTTTAGCGTATTCCGTTCGCTTTGTAACAAGCCGTTTTGTGTTTTTAATATTCTTAAATCCAAATTTGTGGAGCGCGCATAGTCCGCTCTTTCCTTATAAAAGATGGCGGTGTCAATTTCCAAATGCTGGGTGAGCGGCACTCCCATCATAAACTTAAGTCCGTTCAACACCTGTTGGTATTTACTCGCTATGTTCTCTTTTTGAGCCGTCAGTTGCGTTACCTGCAATGCGATTCTGTTTACATCATTTCCGGTGGCTAACAATTGTTCGTGCAGCAGGCGAATAGTGGTTAAAAGCCGATTGGCATTTACCAAATTGCTGTCGATAAACCGGCCTTGATGGTGCAGGACCTGTGCATTGTAATACAGGTTGGAAACTTCAAAAAATACCTGCTCTTCTGATCTCTGCAATTGCAGCTCATTTAATTCAACAGCCATTTGGGTCGTTTTGATCGCACCATAAACCTGTGGGTTATAGATGGGCATGGTCAATTGCAAGTTGGCGTTAATCGAGTGCGGCACACCAAACTGGGCTTCTCTGAATTCGCCTTCCGGTGCAGCAGGGTTAAAGGCAGTAAGCGGCATCAATTGGTAAGGCAGGTCAGTAAAGTACTTGTAATCTGCGTTTGCCGTTATTTTCGGGATCAGATTTGCTTTGGTCTCTTGATGTCGTTCATTTCCCAGAGCACTATTATTGCGGTTGATCTGCAGGTTTTTGTTGTGGACCAGTGCCGTATCAATACATTGCTTCAAGGTCCAAACCTGTGCATTACTTTGGTTGAATACCAAGAACATGGCGATCAGCCAGAATAGTTTGTGAGTGTTTACTAACTTCATTGGACAAATTTTTTTTATTTCAGTAAAACAAGTTGGGAGGGTACGGAAGCATAGAGCCAGTGCTTTACAGCGGGTACGATGTGAATGAAGTCGCCCGGCTCCAGAACAACTTCTTTCTCTGTTTCATCCTCATAGCTTACCAAACCCGTTATGCACAAGAGCAAAGCCGGGGTTTTTGTCGCGTGTTCTTTTAACGTACCATGTCTTTTTAGTTGAATGGCTGTAGAAGTACCCAGTTCGCCTTTAAATAGGTTTACTGCTGACACTTCTTTATCGTTTTGGTGGAGTTCTGTAATATTCATGGAGTTTAGTTTAGTTATTCTTTATGATACTTAACAGGGCATTAATAATCTTGTCGCCTTTGCTTTGTAAGTCAAACTGAAAATTGGCCATACGCCATTTAAACATTTGAAGGCGCATAGTTCCCATCACGATATGGATCAACTCATCCGAGCTGATCGTGGAAATAAACACTCCTTTTTCCTGTCCTTCTATCACAACGGGCGACAGGTGTTTCATTTTCACCACCATGATTTTCAAGATGGCTTCATTGATACGTTGACTTTCTTCCATCAATCCATCGGAAAAGACGGCCACTACAAAATGCGGGTTGGCCGCGAAAAATGAAAATTGACTCTGAAACAGGTTGGTGAATTTTTCGATGGATGATTGTTCACTTGCTACGGCCTTAGTGAATCGTTCATCCATATTTTTGGCAAGATGATCCAGCATCGCTATGATGATTTCCTCTTTACTGGTAAAATGCCGGTAAATGGCACTCTCTGAGAAGTTCATCTCCTTAGCCAGGTTTTTAATGGTGAGTCCGCTCACCCCGGAAGAAGTCAATATTCTCCCCGCGGCCTCGATAATTTCCAGTTGTCTGTCGGATATTGCTCCTGTCATTTTGTAAGTGAGTAAGTATTCACTTACAAAGGTAAATGTACTTTCCTGACACTTGCAAGCAGATTCTAAATTATTTTCCTCAGTGACCGCGGCGAAATCGTCAGTACTTCCATCGCTAAAAACGTGGATCTCCATATTCACCTACATTTCAGCCATCGTCCATGGTCCATCGTCCATGGTCCATGGTCCAAATCAGTTTTTAGAATAATTCTAAACAACGTACTTTCGCGAACATGTACTGGCTTGCAAAACTTCCCATCCTCACTACCCTGTTTTCCATTTATTTCACCTGGGAGATCGGCCGCCACTGGTGGGCAAAAAAACATGCCATGTACCTGTTGTGGTGGTGCATTGGTGTGTTCTTTTATGGAGCCGGCACCTTTGTAGAAAGCTGGGTTGGCCTGTTTGGCTGGGAAGAACCTGTTTTCCGTCTCTGGTACATTTTCGGCGCCTTATTGGGCGGTGCTCCATTTGCCCAGGGAACGGTTTACCTCCTTATGAAACGCAAAACGGCGGATATCCTGGCTTTTTGTCTGATTGTTACCGTACTTTTTGCCAGTACCGCCGTGTGGTTGAGTCCGATCGATTATTCCCTGGTCGACCCGCACCGTCTGACCGGAAAGGTGCTGGAATGGCGTTGGGTACGTTTAATGACGCCATTTATCAATACCTATGCCTTTATCTTTTTGGTGGGTGGCGCTGTTTGGTCGGCCGTAAAATATGCCAAAGTTCCCGGAGCGAAGGCCCGTGTATATGGAAATATCCTCATTGCCATCGGCGGCTTACTTCCCGGTATCGGGGGTGGTTTTGCAAAAGCTTCTTATACAGAGGTGTTGTACGTTTTAGAGCTGATCGGACTGCTTTTTATTTTTAAGGGGTATATGGTGATCAAAAAAGACGGGACGAGGTCTTTGCATAAGAATCAGGTTGAAATAGGTAAGGAGGACGGGAAGTAAGGAGGTAGGAAGGACGGGACAGCTATGGTCTATGGTCTATCGTCCATGGTCCAATCGGGCTCATACGTTACCCTGGCAAAATTTTTGGTGATCAGCTCCTGCTCTACCACTTCACCGCCTTTAAACTTCAGGATCTTTTCCCGCCATATTTCATTTTTACGAAAGATCTGGTCTCCTTCTTTAACAAAGGCATGGTCTTTCTCAAAAACATGGTAGGCATAATCCAGTTCGGCATCGATACGCAGCTCCCCTTCCAGACATTTTTCGGAAAACCAGAAGTTTAGTTGAAAGGTATGGTTAGTCCAATTTGTAAATTGATAATCCCGGTAGTTATAAAACACTGTGGCGCCGCTTCCAAAGGGCAGGACCCGCCCGTCATCAGGAAAAGGGTCGAAAGAATGGTGGTGGCGTTCGGTTACGGTTAAGGGACTATGCATCACCAGCCAGTGGATCAGGTTGGAGATCTGACAAATGCCCCCTCCTATGCCTGCCCTGGCTTCTCCGAATGATAATTCCATGCCTGGCAGGTAGCCCTTTTTTTTTGTTGGGCGCCCAACGAGTTTGCAAAAGGAAAAGGTTTCACCCGGGCGAATCAGGATTCCGTCCAGTTTTTGAGTGGCAATTTTGAGGTTGGTGACTTTATTGATTTGCAGTTGCATGTCGCTTTCACCCAGCTTTTTGAGTAAAACCGACTGGTGTTTTTTGACCCGGAAAGGAAGTTTTTCTTTAGATCTGAATTTAGCGTAAGAATTGCCATCCATATACCAATCCGCATAACGCCTTATTCGTCGGGCCCATACTGCCAGGAAATAAAAGCCGGGGTGGTATTGGCTGAGCAGTTTTCTTGGTTTCATTTTATTTTCAATCCTCTATCGCTTCTATCCCTTGTTCTTTAAGCCGCTCCAGATGGTCCAGCATGGCCTTTAGTTGTTCCGGAGGATGTCCTTTCCAGTCTTTATGTTCGCCAATTACTTTCAGGGGAAATTTTGTACGGTATGATTTGGTCGGATTTCCGGGGAATTTTTTGTCGGTCAGGTTGGGGTCGTCTTCGTAAGCGCCGGTGGGTTCTACGATATAGATCCTGCCCGGCCCTTCTCCCTGGGCCAGTTCTGCTCCCCAGATGGCGGCATCTTCGGTGGCAGTCAGGTAGACATACGATGCCTGCTTCCTTTTTCCATAATTCGAATTAAAACCGGCTTCGATCAGGTCGCCCGGTTTTAGTTTGGCTTTGGTGCCGTGGTAAAACAGGGAATTTGCGTTCTCTATTTCTTTATTCGGCATTTTCTTTTCCATTTTATTCTTTTGTGACAGTAAACTAGAATAAACTACTCTCCAGCTAGCTCCAGAATTGTATCCAAAAGTCGTTCGCTAAACCTGAAATTCGTTCCTCTCATTTTAGTTAGTATTGGTTTGATAGCCGAAATTATTCCTTCTTGTTTGGCTCTCAGAATCAAACCTATGGTTCCCGAATATCTTAATTGAAGTTTTTCTGCAATACGCCGTCCTTTTAATTCGTCCAGAATCAGTATAGAATTACTTAGCTCGAACGATAAGGCAATGGCACTAGCCTCCCCTTCATCCAAATCCATTTCAAGGATTTTCTGGTAGTGAGTGTCGGATGGATCCATTACCTTAATAAAATCAGGCAGTTTTTGACCAAACTCGCGACTAATTATTTGGGTGATAAAAACCTTCCTGCCTAATTTATTCAGCAAGGCTAGTTCATCAATTTTGCTCAGGAGAATCAGGCAGCTTGTATCGGAAATGATGATCTCAGAATTGAGCTGCATCCCTTGCTATATCTGAATATGGATAATTTATAAGTGAAACGTTATAATCAGACAATATTTCAGCAAAAGCGGATTTGGATAAGCCTGCCAGGGAGGCAGCCTGACCAAGTGAAAGCTTTCCGATTTCATACATCTTTGCCGCCAAAAATCGCTTCGTTTCGATCTCATTAAGATTCAGGCCATCCGGGATATTCAATGTCAGATGCTTCATAACTCAAATTTAACGAAAAATAGTATCAATTTAGCTTTTACGTTGATCGTAAAATCTTCTCCATCTTCCTGCCCTTGGCCAGTTCATCCACCAGTTTGTCAAGGTACCTGGCTTGTTTGGTCAACGGGTTTTCGATCTCTTCTATCCGGTACCCACAGATCATACCTGTTATCAGATGGGCATTGGGGTGTAGCTTAGCGCGTTGGAAAAAAGTTTCAAAGCTTACCTTCTCGTTGATCAGCTGCTCCAACTCCTTGTCATCGAAACCGGTCAACCAGGTGATGACCTGGTGCAATTCTTCCTTTGTTCTCCCCTTCTTCTCCACTTTTGCGATATACATCGGATAGACCGATGCGAAGGTCATTTTGGCGATACGTTCGTAGTGGGTGGTGGTGGTATTCATGATATTAGTTTGTTAATTTAAGGAAATTTGATAATTCTATCCTATAAAAATTAAACCGAGTTTCCATAAATTCCAAGCTCCAGGTTCCAAATCGTCAAACTGAAATCGTGGTTGTCACTTAAACGATAGATAATCCGATATCATCCCGACATAACGCACAAAATCGTTCTGCGGGTTTATCTTCCGTAAAATATTCTCCATAAAGTGTTTTAAAACCAGTGAGTTCCTCTAAATACATGATTAACTCCTGATTTTTAAAATTACACTCCAAGCTGAGGTTCGAATATGTGTGAGGGAATTCGGAATCATTTGGATTTGGCGTGTGAAAATACAAGGCATCATCCTGGCTCGTAAATTCATTCACAAAGATCCAAAGTTGAAAATCCGAATGGGTTTGAAGCATTATATTTGCCGCGATGGTGTAATGGCGAAATAACATATCCAGATGCGGTTTTCTCCGCTTAAAACTCGTATTGCCGTAGCCGTAATCGTCGTAGTGAACATGCCAGTAGTCAAACCAGAGATCGGGCTTCTTAAAGTCAGGCCAGGTGATCCCGGACTCAAAGTCATTGATCTCAGAAAGTCTTTTGTAATAACGTTTTAGTCCCCGGTGTTTTTTCATTCTTATGCTTAAATCACTTCCAGGAAGATANNGGATCTCAGGGCTGTTTATAAACTGATCCGAAAGTAGAGGAAGCTGTCCGTCGATCATGCTATCAAGCGACCAGCGATCCCCTGATTCTCTTTTGGTAAAGCGCTCTTTGAAGGATAATGTTGCCATCATTGTAAACTAATTTATTCCTCAGGAACCCCTTCCCTTATTCGCTGCGGAATCAAAGCAATAATAATATCCATTTTATCACTTTCTAAGTTATTCCACTTTGTGTTGAAGAATTTTAGAGCATATTCTTCCCCCAGTTCCCGGTACATTGTTTTGAGCTCATTTTGACAGGCTATATAAAGAACNNAACTGTAATCCGTGCCTTTTTCATTTTGAATGTAAATAACTCCTTTTGAAACGAGCTGCTTCCCGATCAGAGGGAGTTCCACTTCCGTCTTGTCTGAGGTTTCCGTAATAAAGTGCTTAGCCACCTTTCGTAATTCCGATTTATCGGTCAATACTCCGTTCACGTAAAATTTGTCGTCTTCAGAAACAAGAATGATCAATCGATTTTGCACCTCTACGGGTTCGGGTTTTTCGAATTCAAGGGCGGTGGGAAGTAATGCTGCTATTCCTTCTTCCGTATCAAGTACCTCCGAATCATATTCTTCTACAAGTTTCCTGGCAATTTCATTGTCGAATGACTTTAATGCCTCGTAGGCATCCGACCTGAAATAATCCTTTTCCGAAGGGTCAAACAAGATCACTCCTAGTCTTTCTGTCGCCGGCTCGTAGTTTATCTTTTGAAGACCCAATATCGCATACCTTCTGTACTTCATATTCTCGTCAGCAATAACCTCCGTCAACAGTGGTCCGATGGCATAACCCGCTTCTTCGATCGGACGTAACAGGTATTCTTCTGATACGGACTGATTTTGGAACACCATGTAGTAAAAAAATGCACATTTTTGATCTATCACGCGCCCCAAACTATAGTAGTAAGTGAAACTCAGCACTGCCACGACCCCAGCCGATTTGCAATTCTTTTTTGTTAATTGGAGCAGTCCAAAAACAAGCAAGTTCGCCGCTACCAGCCAAAATAATGTTTTGTAAAAGAATAGGGAAGTCAATGCGACGTCGAGCATTGTCGTCTCCTTACCCTGTGGATCCCAGGCATAATTATCGGTCGAGGTTCGCAATTTCCAAAAACCGATGACCAACAAACTGGCAAGCACATACGGCCATATTTTCACTATGATTTGTTTCATGTCGCCAATGGCTAAACCTTGCCAGCACTTTTTTTACTCTATTTCAACCGTCTCAATTTACGCCTTTTCCAGAATGTGGTCCTCAATTCCAATTCACCTTCAGGAAAACAGCATTTTTTGACAAAGCATAGCGGCCATTTCTGCTGAAAAGAGAATCGATACCCGATTGAAAAATCTCTTTGTCATAGGTTCCAGAAAAGTCATTCGGAAGCCAATCGAATTCAAACGGGTAAAGATCACCATCTATCCTATTGCCTGCTATCTCTGGAACTGAATCGTAAATTAGTATCGCTTCGAGATAGGAATCGGATGGGGCTGAGATATCTAAACGTGATTTTGCCGAGTTATCATACAGGGAAAAGCGATAGATGACCTTTTTCGGAGTATATGTTTTCAGGTTGATCAACAACCCAAGGCTATCCTTATTTGTGGAGGTAATGGTTATAGGATTTTGATTTTTTCCGGATGGATTTGCACAGGACAACATGCCGGCCAGGTATATCTGGAATATTACAATTAAAAGATGACTACACCTGAACGCATTCGACCTGAACATGAAAATTTAGCGAAAGAAATAAACAGCCAACACCACAATGGCAACACCGGTTAGTAAAGCGATCTTACCAAGGGGTTGAATTTTTGTAAGCTGTTCCTCCGGGTTACCCAGCATGGCTTTTTTTCCAATGGAAGTGATGATGCCGATCAATGCGCCAAGCACCAATACCAGCACCAGTTTGGCAATAAGCACAGGTGACGATGGAAGAACGCTCCAATAAGGTGCCATTAAAACGGTACCCGAAATCACAAGTAGGGTGAGTCCGATATGGCCCATCCGGCTCAGCCCCATGGCATTTAACTGGAACTTCAACCTGTCTGCCTTTTCCATTTTGGCACCGGCAATTCCCAAAAACATAAATCCAAAACTTGTTCCCAATCCCATCGCGAGTCCGAGGAAATGTAGAATGAGCATAGTTTCTTGCATACGTGTTGCTTTATAATTTAAAAAGTAACCGAAAATAATAAAGTTTTACAAAAAATAAACAAAATCCCGAAGGGATCCACGGCCCTTCGGGATAATGATGATCCTGAATTTAGTATTAGAATTTGAAATTTACTCCCAGCTTGTAGGATAAGGTATTCACATTCGCAAAATTGTATTCTGCACTCAGTCGGACCATATAAATTTGAACAGCAGCACCTGCCATAGCCTGAAATCCCAGTATATTTTCATCTTTAAGGTCGACCGCTGCTGTTTTTTCATGCGCATGGGATAAGGTGGCGGAGAAGCCTGCGTAAGGAGAAACAGAGGCCCAATTAGAAAATATAGCAATTTTTTTACTCGCTAAAAAATCCACCCCGCTTACATTTAAGTTCAAATCAGCTGGTCCGTACAGCGTGCTGAAGGTAAAACGGGTTGAAGCGGACCAATTCCGGATCGTATCATTCAGAAAATTGTATTGTACCTGCGCACCAGCTACCCCGTAATTGGCTCCTGGTCGTACGGTCCAATAGAGTCCGGCATCTATTTTAGGTGTAATACCGGCCCTAACGGAAATTCCCGGAAAGGGTAATTTTTCTCCTCCAATGAGCCAATGCTGGGAATCAGGATGTACAAAAGTATTGTTCCAGGCCTCTTCCCTTTCATCTATCCAGGTCGTCCATTGGAGAATAGAAAATTCAAAACGGCCTGCTCCCATTGGTTTGGCGTCGGTCAAAGGTCGGTAATAAAGCACCATGCCTGCCTCCTTCGTAAACTGATGCCATGCGTCCTGAGTCAGTGAAGGGTCGATCTGGAAGGAACATTCTTTCCATCGCGTATTAACGTGGAGATGGGGCTGGGGATTCGGAGTCTGTGCCGCTGAGAAATTTACTGTAATGTAAACAGTGAGTACTGTTAAAATAAGCCTGATGTTTTTCATGATTGTGTTGTTTTTTTATGGCGCAAAAAAACATCCATATACAGGCAGTATCGCCCCACCTTATAAGGTGGAACCCAACTTATATGAAATTAAACAACTGTAATACAGCTTTTTATGAAATATGAACCCTGCTAGAGGAGTTGACCTTTACTTTTCCCGGTCATAATTTGCATTTACCTGACTCAGGTATTGGGATGGCGATAAGCCTGTTACTTTCCTGAAATTCCGGTTGAAAGAAGTTTTGGAATTAAATCCGGATTCTAAAGCCAGCGTAAGTAGGGTAAACTTTTGATTTTTGACATCTTTTACCGACCGGCTAAACGCTTCTACCCGATGCGAATTGATATAATCGTAAAAGTTCTTATTGCTGATGGAATTGATCGCCTGAGACAAGTAGTTGGGATGAACATGGAGCTGTTGCGCTACATCGCCCAGGGTAAGATCCGGGTTGGTATATACCTTTTCCTGATGCATGAGATTTGTTAATTGCTCATGGATATGATGCAGTTCAGTATCATCTATTCCCGATTTCAGGTATTTGCCCTTTTCCATGTTCGTACCTGAGTCAGTCTGGCCGGGAGGTGGATATGGGGCTGTAATTTCTTCCGTTAAAGGTGGATTTTCGGGCAAATCGCCTGGCAAAGGGCCATGATGGGAAAATATTCCAGTCTGTTTTATTCCGAAATAACCGATAAAAAGAACATAAACGACTACCAGCGAATAGATGAGTGTATCATTCCCGTAAATGACAGCCACCCATATAATTCCCAGGCCAAAGATCAAATACCGAAGCCAGTCCAGATTTATTTTATCAATGTTTGAAAATTGGTCGGTGATCTTTTTTTGGTGCCGGAAAAGCTTCTGCAGGGAAAGAAAAACATAAACAATACCTGATAGAATATAGGCCAGACTCAGTGGAACGGAATACCAATCATAGCCTACACCCTTATTCGTATAAACAAAAATTTTATTTTCAGGCGAGGAAAAAAGGAAGCCAAGAATTGGGATGTAAGTGAGAAGAGCCGGCAGCAGGTGCAGGAATCGGGCTCTTCGGTGAGAAACCTGATCGGTAAGGGAACTGGTATAGAGGTACAAAAATGGACCATGCAGCAAAGGCAGGGATTTTTCAAAACCCAGCAGGAAGGGATAGTGACTGAGTAACAGTCCGCTGACGAAGAGATAAAAAAAGGTGAGATGCAGTCCGATACAAAATAACCAGGCAGCCAGGAACCTGTCCGCTTCCGTTTTATTCTTTTTGCCCAAGAGAATAGCAAGCAAAAAAAAGCTGATTATAATACCTGTCGAAAAAAACATTTCCTAAGGAGCTATTTTCTTTCGTTTTAATGAAAGAAATAGACGGCTAAAACCACAATGGCAAGGCCGGTCAACAAGGCCATTTTGCCAAGTGGTTGCATTTTATTGAGTTGTTCCTCCGGGTTACCCTGAATGGCTTTTTTTCCAATAGAAGTAATTTTGCCAATTAAGGCGCCGAGCACCAAAACCAGAACCAGCTTGGCAATGAGCACCGGTGATGACAGCAGCACCTTCCAAAAAGGAGTCATCAATACGATTCCGGAAATGACAAGCAGGGCAAGTCCGATATGTCCCATCCTACTCAGTGCCATGGCATTTAACTGGAACTTCATCCTGTCCCCTTTTTCCATTTTCGCCGAGGCGATTCCCAAAAACATAAATCCGAAACTGGTTCCTAGTCCCATCGCGAGTCCGATGAAATGAAGAATGAGCATAATTTCGCGCATAGATGTAGCTTTTTATAAAAAATTAATGCTAAAATAAAAAAGTTTTCAAATAAGTCTATTTGTGTCCGGAACCCAGAACCCGCCTCTCAGCACATCGATGGAATCAATTCGGTTTGTTTTGGTTTGCATGGAGGGGTGGTCGTTTTTACCGGATAAAACTACATAATTCCTGGAAATCGGTATGGATGGAGATTCTGGGTTATGGGTTTGGGGTTATGGTTCCAAATTCTAAGCTTCAATTCCGTCACCCTGAGCCGGCGGACGTTTTTATATCTTTTGCAGAATCCTTATGCCGAGTCGAAGGGTCCCCACCTTCGCTTTGTGATGATTTTGAAAACATAGGATATTTTTCTTAAAGCTTCGGCGGGCACAGCAAATTCCAAACCTGGTCATCAAACAAAAAAAGCCCCGGAATCCGGGGCTTTTGTGTTGAATAAGTAGGTGATTAAAATTTTGAACTCATGTATTCGACGAGCTTCTCGTCGCTCATTTTATTCGATGTAGACTCTGCTGTTTCACAATTTTTAAACTGTGGTGTTTCGGCCAAAAAGTGGATAAATTGCTCCTGTGCTTGTTGCGTTCCTGTTACATATACATGGGTGGCATTGACCAGATGGGAGGCTATTTCTTTAAAAAACCTGGTTTGCGCTGTTTTCTCATGGTTATTAATATTCTTTTCATGAGAATCCTGGGAAACGTGTTCTCCGTTTACATGTGCCAGTAGCGTTAAAGGCCCGTCTTCTTCATTTTCATTCCCTACGATGGCAGCCTGGTGGTTATCCATCCAAATGCCAAATTGTTTTTGCTTGTTCATGATTGAATTATTTTTTGTCACATTTCGCCTGACATACCAGGGCGAGGTCAAGTTGTTTGCGCAAGTCGGGCAATGTTGCCGTAGCCCAATTTTTAATTTCTGTATCGGTGCTCTCTGTTGAGGCATTTTCAAATGCTGTAATGGCATCTTTGTATTCGCTTACCATCCTGTCGGCGTAGGCTTTGTCAAAATCATTCCCTGATTTCTCATTTAATTCTTTATATGCTTCTTGTGTGCCTTCCGTTGATGAGGTTGGAACCGTCATTGTTTTACTCGCAGCAAGTGCACTTAACTCAGCAACTAATTTGCCGTGTGCCGCCTCGATCGTTTTTCCCAACTCCTTAACATGGGTGACACTTCCTTTAAGCTGTGCCAATTGTCCCAATTGAATATGCTCCAGGTTGAATTCGGCAGCATTCACAAGGAATTGCGCATCATTCTCTCCCGCTTTGTCATCAAATTTTGCCTCATTATGTTCTTCAGCAACATCTTTGGCGTCTGCCGGCTTTTGGTTCCCGTTGCATGATGCCAGAAGGAAAATTGTGGTTACCAGCGTCAGGTGTAAAAAGGATCCTTTAAAATAATTCGTNNCATTTTCTTTTTTCAAAGATGAGGAACATAGAAGCGAAGGGTATTACATCGTTATGGATAGACGTTGTAAGATTCACACCTCGAAAAAGCTCCCCGCCTTCGTTATGTGAAGATTTCGTTTTCATATAATGAAACGTTTAAAGCTTCGGCGGGCGAAGCCTTATAAATAACTCAACCACTGCTTATCCTTGTTCTTCGCTTTATACTTCATGTACCAATAAGACAAAGGATAGAGCAATAGCACCACGCCTATCCATACCAGATAAACCACAGGCAAGGAATAGCCGTAGGAAGCCAGCTTACCGCTCATCACGTTTTCCGCGCTCAGGATCATCAGTCTCCAGTCTCCCCCGCTTAGAATGATGCCCAGAATGGCAAGTCCATGGATCACGATCATGTGCAGGAAATAATAGAAAAAGGGCACACGTCCGTAAACCAAAAAGAAGTTGCTGAGTTTATTCTTAGCGTTTTCAAAGACGGCTAAAAAGAGGAAAGCCGGACCGAGTGTCATACATAGGAAAATCAATGAGGGCGGGTATTTGGTAACACTAAAAAACGACAGGATGGTTTTGGTCGTGGTATCCTGAACCGACCAGGGCAAAAGGTCACCATAGCCATTTAGTCCACGTAAAACCACAAAAAGAGCAACACTTCCCAGTCCGAGGCCAATTAAGATCTTTTTCCTTCTCGCTGCGTTATACTCCTTCGAATAAAGTTCTCCAAAACAATAGCCAAGCGCCATCACGCCCATCCAGGGAATGAGCGGATACATAATAACGACCATACGATCCGGGGCTAGGACCAAAAACTTTTGCTGATGCAGGACATACCAGAGCAGGGATTGAAAGCTCTCCCCTTCTGCAATTCTGGTATCCAGCAGATTATGTCCGGCAACCAGAACCAGACCGATGCCCAGGATGGCAACTTTAGGCAGGTAAATCAAAAGCGACAAACACAACATGCTTACCCCGATAGTCCAAATTACCTGAACCACCTGAAAACTGTAGCTGAGGTCGAAGGTCCAGATGAGGTTATTGAAAGCGAACTCCAGGAAGATCAGCCACAGTCCACGTGTAAACAGGAACTTGGCCAGCTCCCCTTTGGTCTTTTTGCTCCCGTATAAATAAGCCGATGTCCCGGCGAGAAACACAAATACCGGCGCACAGTAGTGGGTAATAAAACGCGTGAAGAATAGAATGGGCGTAGTAGTTTCCAAATCACTCGGGTCGCCCAGAATACTTCCGTAATGGAAATAATCGCGCACATGATCGAGGGCCATGATGACCATGACCAGGCCGCGAAGGACGTCGATGGATTCGATTCTGTTTGTTTTGGTTTGCATGGAGGGGTGGTCGTTTTTANNAGATTCTGGGTTATGGGTTTGGGGTCTCGGGTTATGGGCTCCCGATGTTCGATTCTAAAAGCGGTCGGCACGAAGGTCCTGACCGCTTTTTAAATCGAGACCATAATTACCTGAACCCGAAAGCCAGTACCCATAACCCCCTACCTTCATAGAGATTCGATAATCCTAAATGATAATAAATATATTAGTCGGTCCTAACCCTACACCTACTCCCCCAAATATTTCTCCAGCACATTTTCTTCCGTTGCAAAGTACTTATCACGATAAGGCCCGAAAATTTGTCCGTTGGTCATGATGCTGTCTTTGCCGCCATCTTCCAGGTAGAACATTATTTTGAAGCTCTTGGCAAATTTCCAAACACCTGCTTTGTACTTCGCGGTTCCGATATCCTCCATAAACTCATTCAGAGGAACAGCTTCAATGATCTTGCTTCCCCGGACAATCTCTGCCCTGACCTCTACGCGTTCATTGAAGTAGTGGAATAATTGGGTATTTTTCCGTTGGTAATCCAGATAGGATTGGCGGTGATAAAGCATAAAACCGGCAATGATCAAAACCCCCGACAGCGTAACGACAAGGCTGATGAACATCGGCCTTTTGCTTGCGATCAGTTTCCGGCAAACAAGAAAATTGATCAGGAATAAACCAATGGATAAGGGTATTAACCATTGAAGGATATCCTTTGTTTTCTCAGCCGCTTCGATTAAACCCCGCTCCTCTCCCGAGGGCATCATAAATAGCTTAAACCTTAACCATACCCACACACAACTTACATAAACATAAGCCGGGTTTAAGAGGATCAGAAAGAGAATAGCGAGTTTCCGTTTCATTCTGCTTGTATTTCAGGAGTATTATTTGAAGTCCGTTTTTCAATAATGCTAAAAAGCGTTTGTTTTTCGCCAATAAATCAGGTACTTTTTAGACGAAACCCAGAAACCCGAAACCCCCTGCCCTNNCCAGGCGCCATAAGTTACCCTGGCCCAGGTTGACAATGTTTGCATCGGGTTTGGCTCTGTAATGCAGGTCAAAAAAATGTTCACTCAAAAAGGAGTCAAATTCTTCCTCTGTTCCATTATGGAGTTTTTTCAGTTCCTCCCGTATTTCCGGAATGAGCACTTTTTGTTCGGCCTGTGAATTGGCTACGATTTCACTCGACGCGCCATGATACGTGCACAAAAAGGTGTCGGTGGGTACCGGAGAACGATCTACATGAAACGAATACACATCGGTCGGAAAAAACGGAAAGGCATCGTCCCGCTCATAATTCCTGATCAAATTCAAAGTGGGTGAAGCGCCATGGGCTTCCAGCAGCTTCCAGTCATTTAAAAGAATTTTCCTGGCAAGCTGACCTTCTTCGCTCAACTGAAGGTCAATTAGTTCCTCCTGCTCTATTACGGTGATCGTTTCGTTCAAAACGAAGTGATTAACGATCTCGGCAAAATCACCCCTAAGCTCACGTGTCCAGCAAACGGCATTCCTTCCACCCAAAAATGGCATGTCAACCAGGTCCTGGAAAGTTGTGACGTAAGGAATTTTAGGCTCAGCGAGCTGCCTAATGAACTTAATACTAACATTTACAGGAGAAGAGAGTTGCATTGCGACACGATTTATGCTACCAACCAAAGGTACTTTTAACCACATGAGTATACAAGTCATGAAGTTTTCTAACTCCGGTCAATTTCCTGTCAACAAACAGCCCCTTCTTCTCCTGCTCTGAATGGTCTCAGCCCTGATCTCTCAGGAGCTTAATCCACTATTGTCCCAGTACCTGGTCCGTTGTCTCAACTTCCACTTCAATTCCGCCAGTCCACCTCGATACCAGATTGTAAATTGCACAAGAAATTGCTGTCATGATAAATCCAAGTACGCCATAAAGAAATGGCATTAAAATGAAAAAAAGTGCACCACCGAAGGGGAATCCAGGGAATTTGTCTCCACTCACAGTTGACATAATAAGTGCAAATGGCAGCATAAAAACCGCTGCAATTAAGAAATAAATTACCGCTGCAACCTTCGCAGTCTGATAAACACCAAATCTTTTAATTCTTTTCATAGGTTTGTTTTTTAGCTTTAATCTTCAGCTAAACTACACAATTTGGGCGGAATACAAACTTCACATAAGTAAAAACTTGAAAGTCCTTTGTCAGCATTGTTTGCATCTGTAATCATTTCTTATTTTTTTAGTTCCAAAATACTCAAAACGATTTTTGCTGTCACCATCGGAAAACCCAAATAGCAGAGAACCAATAACCTGTTGGCCCAACCACTTATTCCTATTACTCCTTTTGGCAATTCTGTAAGGGGTGGAGAGTCCGGTCCGTATACGATACCTGCAGATTTGAGTCCGGAAAAAAGCAAAAACATACTGCCGGCCATAAGCAGCAAACTGATCCAGATGGAATGTGAGGACAGTAATAAGGGCATGCTGTTACTTTGCCAGTCTGGATTTTTAATCAGATGGTAGCCAATTATCAATACGCCAATGGGCAAAAAAGGAACACCAATACCAAAGGATAATCCATGCAGTTTATGCTGAACATCAAATAATCCGCCCATAATAGCACCTATACCTGTAATAAAAATCAGCATTACGCCAAATTTAGCCCAGCCGGATGTTACCACGTTCCAGAGCATGAGCCCTGATGTAATGGAGCATAAACCCCAGGAAAAGAAGAACAGGGTTAAAAGCCACTTGTAATTTCCAAGGGCATATTCGCTGACCATCCGGAAATTCGGCTTAAACTCCGAACTGACAAAATGTAAAGTAAACAGGCACAAAACAGATAGAATGCCGAAAGCTAGTGTGGTGTTAGCAAGTAGTGAAAGTGTTTTCATCGTTTTATTTATGATTGTTTTTTGAATTATTTACGAAACCATTCGGTTGCAAAACTAAATGCAACTATTCGGTTTCGCAAATATTTTTTTGATTTTTTTTCAGCCCCTACCGCTTCCTCTCACTCCTCCGCTCCTCTTTCCTTTCTTCTCTCTTCCCTCCCTGGCTATGATCATAAGATACAGTGATATTCCCTTTCGGGCCAACAGCTTTCAGAAAAAGACTTTTTGCCTGCCTTCCATCTTCACCCTCCTGCCCCAAAATGGCGTCTTCCGGTACCTTTTTCAGGTTCTTCCAGGGGATCTGTATTCGCAGATCGCTTTCGCCATTGAAGTCGTAAGTTCCTTCTACATACATCCAAAAAGCGGTAGAATTGATCTCCATAAGTTCGATTTGCATCAGGGTGCCATCAAAACGAAAACGTTGTTTTAGATCAGCAAACTCCACATCATCAAGCTTTCTTGACTTAAAGGCATATTTTGATATTTTCTCAAAGGGCTCAAAGTTCTTTAATCGACCATTGGCAATGCTCAGGTCGACCACGGCAGAGAGCGAGTTGGGATAAATATGAAAGGCCGAATCAATTTCCAGAGAAAAGTCGGCATCCAGGTCGATCAGTCCTTCGAGTTGTTCCGCTAACACAACATCTTGTTTAAAATTTTTGAAAGTCCTGAAAATTTCTGTTACCGCGGCATTTTTAAATTTTGCCTTCCCGGTGATCTGGCTGGAGTTTTTCCAGACCATATCCGTTTGCATAGTTCCCTTACAGGTGTTCAGCCTTAAATTTTTTATCTCGGCCCACCCCGGTTTGATCAACAACTGCCCTTTCACCCGGGTGGCAGTAAACTGGTCAAAACTCAGTTTTTTCACATCCACTTCGAGCACAATATTATCCATCTCCTGCTTCTCCATGGCAGGCTTGGCATTTGGCTTCTTCACAGGTTGGGCTTCGGTTATCTGTTTGATATTGTCGAGCCAGTGTTCAAGCGCAATATGGTCCGACTCAATTTTCACCCGTGCCTTCCAATGGTCTTCTTCATTTAAGACCTTGCGCATAAAATCAGAAACCACCCCGCTCACCTGAATGGCCTGTCCATCCTGATTTACATTACATCGTTTGATCGCCAGCACTTTGGTGTTTAAATGGGCCAGCAGGTTTAATTTTATGGATTTTTTATTTTTTACCTTGTAGCGGATGTCGGAACTTTTCAGCACCACATCACATCGCTTGGCGTAGTCCATCCAATTGTCGGCCGTGACTCCCTGCAGTGGCAGTTTCAAATTCAGCTGCGCATTGGCCGTTCCCGACCAGGGTCCGTTCACCCGTCCAGAATTGAGCATGGTTGCAGGGATACGCATTCCGGCATTGGCAGTTAAAATGGGGACTTTTAAATTTTCGATGAGAATATTGCCGCTAAGGGGCCATTTTTTGAAGGTCGCTTTTTCAATATCCGCTTTCAGCCTGCCCCTGGTCAAATCGCCCGAAAAAGCACTGTCGCCCGGGATGCTTACCGTAACCAAACCCCGAATGCCCACCAAAAGCATGTCATGGTTCTCCAGCTTAAAATCGCTGTTTTCCATTTTTGCCGTGAGTTCCAGGCTGGGATCATGTCCGCGTTTTAAGGGGCTTTTGATATCGGCCTCCAGATCAATGAGCCCGGTCCATTGGAAATTGGCAAGTTTCTGTTGGAGCTTGTCAGTAAGTAAGGACAAAGCGAAGAGCCTGTCGAGTTCTTCCGTCTTTACTTTTAAAGCAAACAAACCCTCTCCTCCGCTTTGTACGGCAAGTTCAAGATCGAAACGGTGGTCGTCAATGCTCGTCCTGGCTCGATCAAAACGAATGGAGCTAAAGTCTGGGCTCATCTCGCCTTTCCATTTTTTCAGTTCCAGGTGGTGTCCTTTGAGGAAATCTCCTTTTTCCGTATTGAAGGCCAGGCGGTTCACCAGGCATTTCCCATTCAAATCCAACAAACGATTTTTTTGCGCCCTTTTTAAACGGACATGCAGGTCGCTCCATTCCATATCAATGGCTTTGCGCTTTTGTGCATCCATATAGATGAAATGGATATCGCTCAGGTTGATGTTTTTAAATCGAAAACTTTCGTGCTTTAAGGTGGACGTGTCTTTGTGGCCTTCCTGTTTCAAAAACGAGACATTACTTTGGCCGGTAGAATCGATCCATATCTGAACCTGCGCATTTTTGATGGCGATGGAGTTGAGATTAAACTCCTTTTTTAACAGCGGAATAAGGTTCAGGGAGATCCGGATCTCTTCGGCTTTCACGAAAGGTTTGTCGCTAAAAAGATCCAGGGTATCGCGCAGGTCAATTTCATGGAGCAACAAGCTGGCATTGGGCCAATCGGCGAAAATTTTTATCTGGCTTTTTTTGATGGATGTGTTCATGCCATACCGCTCACGCAATTCCTGCTTCACGTAGTCAACGATCTCGCTTTGATAGTTCCATAACAGCACAAGCGCCACCAGTACAGGCAAAACGAGGACCCCCAGGAGGGAGAATCCAATGATCTTAAGCCAGCGTTTTTGTTTTTTTGTCATGGAGGAGGTAAAGGTAGGTTGATTGACGGAGGACTGGGAGGGTTTGTGTCGATAGTGTATGAGCGAAGGTGGATTTCGAATGACTTAGGACCATAGACCATAGACCATAGACCATGGACCATAGCTGCTGTTCCGTTCATTGAGTAGCCAAACGGGATTTTATATTAATCCTTCGCCGTTACGGCGTATCGAAGAGAAGGGAGGCAAGAGACAAATTCCAAGCTCCAAATTGCAAATTGTCACCCTGAGCCGGCAAATGACTTACCATACTTTGCAGAAACCTAACGCCGTGTCGAAGGGTCCAAATTCCAAGAGCCGTCACCCTGACTGCGGGCTCGGCCTAAAATCCATAACCCGACGTACCCTTATGATTCCGTCTTTGTAAGCCAATCTATTGCGTTTATTTTTTTTATTCCGTTATATGTACCCGTATCATAGTCCATTGTGATTAAAAGTTTTTCGTGATGGTCTGCAATTCTGTCAAATGGTGCTAACTCACGTTCTAAAGTAGTTGCGTTTTGTACCGTTTGAGAAACTTGTAAGTATTGTGTAAAACCCTGGTTGTTGCGAACAACAAAATCAACTTCTAAATTGCTGGCTTTTCCTATCCATACTTGGTTGTTTCTGCGTTTTAACTCAAGATAGATTATATTCTCAAGTAAATGTCCGGCATCGCTTACCTGTTCATTTCCAAGTAATGCATTGCGAAAACCTAAATCTACCAAATAGTATTTTTCCTGCGTTGCCAAATGTTGTTTGCCTTTGATATCAAAGCGGTTTACCTTGTAAAACAAGTAAGCTTCAACCAATGTATCAATGTATTTTGAGACCGTTTTGTTGTCTATCTTCTTTTTGTTTGTAGTTAAAACTTTCGCGATGTTTCCCGCTGAAACACTTGAACCAACTGAATCTATTAAGAAGTTAACAACTTCCTGGTATGATTCTTCGGCATAAATCGTATAGCGTTTAGAAATATCGTTGTCGTATATGTTTTTGAAAACCGTTTGCAAATATTCATTTGTAAAATGATTTCCATCTGCTGAAAGTCGCACAGCTTCGGGAAATCCACCTGTAAGCACATATTCAGCAAAAGCACGATCAGGGTTTGTAGTTTTGCCTGTGAACGCTAAATATTCAGCAAAAGAAAAAGGCAATACATTTATTTCATAAGCTCTACCTGTGAGCAAAGTTGCCAATTCGCTTGATAACAGAAATGCGTTAGAACCTGTAACATACAAATCTATGTTTGGGTGAACGAACAAGCCTTCCAACAGTTTTTCAAATTCGTGAACGTTTTGTACTTCGTCTATAAACACATAATTGGTTACATTTTTTTTAAGATGCTTAATGATGTAATCGTAAATCTCTTTCCAATTTTTTTCTGCTAAAAACCGAAATTCCGGCATATCCATATTTATTGCCAAAATGGAAACTTTGCCATTTTCTTTACGCAACAGGTCCTGAAACTGTGTCATTAAAGTTGACTTGCCACAGCGCCTGACGCCCGTGGCAACCTTAATTAAATTTTTATCTTTAAGAACATTAAGTGTAGCTAAGTAGCGTTGACGTACAATTGTTTGCATAGGATAGAGATCAATGAATTTCCTAAAACTATTCAAATATAAAAACTTTTAGGAATTTATGAATCCAGTTTTTTGGTCAGGTTCCGTTTAGAACCAGGAACCTTTGACCGCCGTAGCACAACGGAAGGAGGCCCGGAACCCATAACCCGATACCCTGCACCCACAGACTATTACGCAACTGTCCTCTGTTACCAGCCAACTTCTGCCCATCCGTCTACTCGCTTAACGGTTCCCATTTTCCCTTTTTAAAATAGACATTATTAAATTTCGCTGAGTAGAATACTAAATTAAAACTCCAGGCACTTCGATACGTTGTCGGGTTAGAGGCCATTATATGGTGCGTTGGCTGGTCCATATAAATAATAAGTCTGTCTGATCTGTAGTGGTTTGGGGTGGTTGTAGTCACTACGCCCCGATACGTTTTGAGTATATTCTCTCCATTTGTCAAGTAGAAATAAATCGAGTCATTTTCTTTTATGACAAATCTAAACGTGTTGTATTGCCAGTCTGCCTGTATCCCAGGGAAATAATCACGATCAACAATGTATTCGCCGTAATAATCATCCTTGTCCAGCGCTTTTGGGCCTGTCAGCCAGCCAATAATAGCCCCGAGTAATAAGAGACCAATTAAACTAAGCCAAAAGTAGCCCGCTATTTTTCCGAATAGTTTATTCCCGCTTACCCACCAGGCTAATAGCAGTATGCCGGTAATCGGAGCCAGGAAGAAGAGGAAGGAAAAAAACATCATATTCTGTCTTGTTAATTATTGGTTGTTTGGACTTCATTTTTCAATGAGGTCAGTAAATTCAATTCCACCAACCCGTCCGTCTTTTAATAAGTCAATAACTATATCGCCGTCATTCTGTTGTTCAATTATAATACATTCCTCATGTTGCCACTCAGTGCCTGGTTCGTTGGGATTGCCAGAATCAACAAATTGGTAATAAGCCTTACCTGACCAATGCCCGTCTTGGCAATTTTGCAATGCAGAGACAATCTCCTGGCTTTCTGGTTTTTGTTCTTGAACCAGTTTTATGATTTTTTGTATGTCGAATTTGTCCGGCATAGCGTTGATCATTAACTGTTAGGCTCAACCTGGTTTTAACGCAGTTAAGGAAATTTTGGGCAATCGTTTTTTAGTTTATTTTCTAAAACCTCATTCAGGAATCCTTCAAGCTCATCGGATATAGGGTTTCCATCAATAAACGCATTTACTGCATTTCGCAGTCTTAAACTGTATTGCGAATAATCGGGAGGTAGATTTTCTATACTACACCCATCTTTTTCATCAAAATGAAAACCGATTAAAAGTAGATGCCATTCATAACTTTTAAGGATTTTGCTTGTCAGTTCACGAGGAAGAGAATCGCCTATTCTAAATTCATGACCTAAGAGTCTTATTGAATTATAAAACTTCCAAAAGGAGTATTCGTCAAACAGATTCTTTTCGTGCATAAAATCCATATAGCTGTTATTTTCACTAGCAGCGTTGTCATCTATAATCTTTATTGCTCCTTCTTTTGTCATTTCAATGTTTCCAAAAATTCCCGCGGCTTGCGTTGACGCCTGCTGCGGACATTAACTTCAGCTAAACTACATATTTTGGGCGGAATATTCACCTAATCCTATCCAAATCGTACTTAGTCGCTGCTGGCTATCTGCCGGCCGAACACCTTTTAGGTCACTGGAAGTCCAATGCCGTCTTTTGTTAGAATACAGTAATTTTCTTCAGCTGTTCCGAAATGTAATTTGTAACCGGTTAAATTGTCGATGTAGTCTTTTAAGTCAGCATTAGTCAGATTGTTTTTGTCGGAAACTTCGCATTCGCTTTTCCACGGAAAGTTGTTGTTGTTTGGATTTTTAGTGTGTAAAAACAAAGCGTCGTCATAACTTGAGTAGTCTAGAATTATAGCGTATAACTGGAAGTCTTTTTTAAAAGCGTTAATTCGTTGTTCCAGCAGGTAAAAGTGTCTGAATAATTTATCTAAGTGAGGCTCGCGTCGTTTGAAACTTGTGTCACCGTATCCTTTCCAGTCAAAATGTAAGTGCCAATTATCGAACCATGCATTTGGGTCGTTAAGGTTTAGCCACTTCACTCTGTCAAGGTCGTTTTCAGTCGCAAGTCGTTTGTAATATCGTTTGAGTCCGCGTTGTTTTTTCATTTTTTCTCACCGATTCGCCGTTGTCATTCAATGTAATACCATGGTATGTTAAAAAGCCCCTCTTTTACATCGATTTTCACGGTCTGTCCGATTTGAATTTCGTCAAATTGACTCTTGGGGACATTGATTTCTTCTTCATCATAGTGGTGTCCCCATGGTTTTACTTTTATATAATACAAATCTTTCCCTTTGCCAGAAGTATTGATTCTTTTGTTAACAACTTCAACATGATGTACTGTGGGTTCGGAATTGTCGTAAACACAATTTGCACCGTATGTACCTGCAAAACTATACAGGAAAACATTAAAAAAGAGCGACGAATATATCCAGGTTTTGTTCTTTGAAGAACGGGCGATTGACCTATGCGAAACAAAAAGAATAATTAACATAATGGCGAATGCAATAGTCACAGGAAGTATCATGCTATACAGGCTCTCAAATTCAAAGTCGAGTATAACTCTGACCAGCAAAAAAAAGGCTGCCACATCAATAAAGTCGGCCACATCATAATTATTACTCCCATCGGTGTCCTTAGAAATTGTTACAAGGCTTGAAATGCTAGGTCGTCCTGACAAACCGTTAAGAAAAAGTCCGAGAAGAGGAATACACAAAAGCGTGGTAAACAGGATGTCATAGGGTTTGGGGTAAATAAAAAACCAAATAGAGAGCCAAATCGTACCATGTTCTAACCAGTCGAGTTTATGAAATGTTAATTTTGAAAGGGTGACTTTATTTTTGGTCGTTTGAATCATATGCTATTGTAGCCNNTGAATCATATGCTATTGTATGAATCCAGGGCTTGCATTAGCATCAACTCCTGGCTTTTTTTTCAGCCAAACTACATATTTTGGGCGGAATACAAATCTGCTAACTCAAATTGTCCTTATTCTGATTCCTTATCGTATGCTTTTTTCAATTGCGAGGAGATGTCCGAATGATGATGTACCAATCTCCATTTGCCTTCTTTCAAACGGAAAATATTGGTGGCCCCGTGGCTTACTTTTATTCTCCAATCACCCATAGCCTATAGCCTATTCGGTTCAGATATAAGTTTGCCTTATCATCGTTATATCCAAAAGTAAAGCCTCAACAGGATCGTTATTGCAGTCAGTATTCCAAAAATAAAGATTAGTCCAAGCTGAAGTCCTGCAAACTTTACCGCATCGTTTTTATAAACCCTGTAGGTCCAAACGGCGAAAGAGAAATAATAAATTGTGGCTAAGAGAAGCAGCATGAATAAATAGCTGTCTGCCATTTCCGCCCCATTCTCTGAACTATTACTATTGAACCAAAACCAAGCCGAACAGACCAACAGCACGGTGAGTGAGAGAACTATTAAAAATAATCGTGCTGTCTTCTTAATAGTCATTTGTCCTGCTTTTTATGTGACACGTATTCATTCGCATGGTTAGTCTTTATTATCTACAAAGTCCAGGTCATTTTGGTTCACGTTGTTTTGACCAAAGTATAAAATTTCTCTACGCAAGAGGCTGTTGTGATGAAATTCGATTTTCAAAAACCTGGCAATATGCTTACCCAGCTCTAAATGCTCCTTGTTTAAGTATCCGGTTGTGGAAATACGGTGGTTTTGCCTCGTCACGAACAACAATTCCAAATGGCATTCATCCTGTTCAGATGCGGGAATTATATTCCATTCTACTTTTATGACATTGGATAATTGATCAATTACCTTGTCATTTTCAAGAACAAGATCGCTCGACTTGTTTAACTCAAATGTCCAACCGGTAAAAATGTTAATCGCTTTCCTGATCACGGCTACCAAAGGGATAATGGGGATAAAATACACCAGCCAGGCATATTTATGGAGTTCAATTAACTGTTCATACGGGAAAACCAACACCATCAAAGAAGCCACGAAGATGAACACTTCTCTTCCTGCATTCAGGCAAAGAGAGAAGGTTTTTTGCCTGATGATCAATCGGTCAGGATATTCTTTGATCGTGAATTTTGCCATTTCTGATTCGTGTCATGTTTCACCTGTTTTTTTTGGTGGCGGCTGCGGGGCTTTAACTTTAGCTAAACTACACAATTTGGATGGAAAATCTGCCTGGTCCTTGCTCGTCCGCATGGTTCAACTATTTCCACGGTTTAATTTGATCAAGCTTGTTGCCTCCTATATCACTTAATCCGCCGAAATTCGTCATTGGTGTTTCCGGTTCATAGGAAATTTGTGAATGACCACAGGCAAAAACAACCCTGGCCACCTGTTTTCCTTGACTGAAGAACAAAATATGAGCTTCTGGGATCTGTGTTCCACATTCTCCATAGAAGAAATTAGCCGGATCATTCATAAAATGGATCATTGCGTCGATCTTCTCTTTGCATAAAATGGTAGCGAAGCCCGGTTTTCTTGATTCCAGCCGAAAATCATTACTATTTAGCTCGTTCAGCGCATAGCCACCCATATAAACGGCTGAGTCAACCTCCTGATTCGGGAAGAGCAGACTATTGTCGCAATTGGCATAGCTTAGGTAGCGTATTTTATGTTCGATCATGATTTCGAAATTTTCAACAAGCGCTGTATCGAGTAACTCTTTACGAAGGGTGTCAACGATCTGTTCGATATTATATTCAGGCTGCTCATCCATCTGACAGTCTGAATTTTTTATATCGAGGGAAGGCTTAGCGGCTTGCCGGGTATGACAAGAAAGGATTAGCGTGAGGAAGAATAAGATTGGTAAGGGTTTCACGTTTTGTGCTTGAAGTTTTTATAATTAGTTAAACGTCTATTCTATCAAGATCTTTTAGTTTACCACAACTCCCACCATTTTTTTGTTTCTGTTTTTTCTTCTTCCTTCACTGCCTTAATCGGTTCAGCTTTGTACTCCTCAATTAAATTCCCATCATAGTCAAACTTGTACGTGTAATATTGCCAGTCAGTTGCTAAAATATAATCGTCGTAAACGACAGAATCATCATGGACCACTGCCGTTGTCCAAATATCTCGTCCACTTTGTTTCCAGACTATTTTTCCGCTTTTGTCAAGTCGTGTGATTTCAAGTTCTCCATGAACGACATAATCTTCGTCAAGATTATGAATACCAAAACAGGTCGCAGAATCAGCAATTGTTTTCCATTCTAAATTCAAGTATGGTAGTGTCAATTTGAAGACGGTATTTGAACAGCAAATTACAAGTCCACCATAGCTAATTAACGTTGTATTTCCGCTTATTCCTGTCCCACCACCTTCCGACCCGATCAGACAACTTGATACCAGCTTGTCATCTTCAAAAACTTCAATGCCAATCTGTGATGTCATCCTATTCTCACCACCGCTTATAATTGTCTTGTTATACGTTTTTATGTTGTCTGCAGAATCAAACCTGTAATCAGCCTCGTTAAAAAATTTGATTACATGTCGTTCCAGGACTAAAACTTCTATCGGTTCTTTCATTGTTTTGTCTTTCCTTGTGTTATCAGGTCATATCAGCCGCTCAGGCGCATCTCGCTCGGGTGTTTGCATTTAATGGCTAATAAAGAACACACTTTCGCCCTCGATAAAATTGTCAATAAAGTTTTTTTGAAAAGCGGCTTCAATTTCCGCTTGGCTTTCACCTTGATTTGCTTGAAGAAAGGTTTTTGCCTTTTTCACGTCAGCTAAACGAAAATAAAGCTTGCAGTTTTCAAATTCATAAATAAATTTTTTGGTGACCTGCTTTCTATGGTGTCCCTTGTCAATATAGTAAATTACGGAATCCCCAAAATCATTTTCGGTTATCAGATGCTTGTGTTTTTCAAGGAAGTCAGGGTTATTCTGAAACTCGTCCAGGGTGAAATGCTCAATGGTGCCCTCTGTCCTGGGCGAGGGTCGTACGTGGCAAATATCTAGTCCCATGTCGATTCTCGTTTTGTAGCCATTGCATGCTGATAAATTAAAAAGTTCTCCTCATCAAAGCACACAAAAACCACTTTGTCCATTTGGTCTGAGTGAGCAATGAATTCCATTACGGCATCGACCGCAATTTTTGCTGCTTCATGGAAAGGATAGCCATAAACACCGGTACTGATACACGGGAATGCAATGGTCTTGCAGGCATTGTCCACGGCCAGTTGCAAAGCGTTTGTATAACAGGCTGTAAGTTTTTGGGCTTCATTTTTTTCTCCCCCGTTCCAAACCGGACCGACCGTATGAATGACGAATTTCGCGCTCAAATTTCCGGCTGTGGTGATCACCGCCTCGCCTGTTTTACATCCACCCTGTCTGGCAATTATTTTCCTGCAATCCGCTAAAATTGCCGGTCCTCCTGCCCGGTGTATGGCCCCATCCACCCCACCACCGCCTAAAAGCGACGTGTTGGCCGCATTTACGATGGCGTCAACGGTCACTTTTGTGATGTCGCCTTTAAGGATTTCTATCTTCGTGTGCATGTTCATTCTTTCTTGCTCTGGCATGACTACCCAGTTCCTCCTCCAATCAAGGTTTTAGGGGTACTTAAACAACTGAACTCTGTTATGCCAGATTTTCTATTGTTTATTCTCTTTTATAGTATACCAATCCATTCAACAGACTGCCATCATCCATTTCAATTGTTAATCCAAGTACTAATTCGTTCTCCTTTATAGTAATGGTCTTATATGAACGTACTAAACCATCATTCAATCTAAAGAAAATACTATCTGTCGAAAGACTCCATTTCATTTTGTATTTCGCTTTGCCATCACTTAGAATTCCTTTGTTCTTAGCGTTAAGAGTTAGATATGGAAAAACAATAGGAACAACCTTCTCACTCGTTATGAAATCAAAAGCATACCCGGCTGTATCCCTCATTATTTCCATTTTCCACTTTCCTTTTAGAACATTTCCAATATTAACTTCAGCTTGTCCCCATGTTAAGTGGGAATATGCCAAAAACACTACGACTACACCACTATATCGCGATTTGATTTTCATAATTCGCTTTTTCGATGAAGTACCTTACGTTATTAATTTTACTTCTTTTCCGTCCGTTCTTTTATTTTACCTGTTTCCTTATTTCGAACATAGGTTGTACGTTGGATCCAATCTGAAGAGTCTTTAGTATAAGTCACTTCTGTTAGTTCAAGCAATTTTATGAATTCAAAATAATCATATTCCTCTTCGAAGCTGTATATTTTTCCATTTTTAATCTCAAGGTCAATGGAGTTTAAGTCCCAATTTTTACATATTCCAACTATTTCTCCATTTTCAAAATTACATTCCGACAGCAGGATATTCGTATATATTCCAAATCCTTCTATTAGTCCACAAAGAACCCCTCTGCCTTGCACCATACCGTTCTGGCAGTTAGCACGAAAAATAACAGTAAGCTTTTCTGATGTGTAATAAGCCTGTCCATTGGGAAGATATCCACGTATTTTCTTTGGAGTAAAACTAAGCTCGAGTGTATCTGTGATTGGCCCGGTATAAAGCCTGCCATCCAGATATCGGTACGCATTTATTCTGCTTGTAAGATGCTTATCAAAGAACGTTGATTCTATGTATGGGTTAACATAAATTTCTTTGTTGAATCCGCCGTTTAGTGTATCTTCTCTCCAGCCATTCGCAATGTAAAAGCCTGCTATTGTTTCCCCTATATATTGATTATACGTTAGTCCATCATTTTCCGGATAAACAGTAAGTGAATAATCCGGACCTAAATGCCGGAAGAACTGTAAACTGTCGGAACAACAATAACAGAACACCTGACAACAAATATGACCATGTGCACAGTGTATTCTTTCTAATTGAATATCAGGAACATCAGCAGTATCCGATTGTCCGCAAACGCTCAGGTAATGAGAAGCAAACAGTAGAATAAGCAACTTTTTCATTTCGATTCGTGCTTGAAGGGTTCTTTTATAACGACAGCCAGCGTCATTTGGTTTAAAACCCTTCCAATCGGTCACAAAACAACCCTTTAGGAGGGCACTATTGCCAGGCTAAAATACAGGGACTAATTTAAAATTTTAGGAGTGGCTATTTTATAACAGCCCCTTCACTGAAAAAGATACATGATCCAATACAGGAAGACCCACCAAATAAAAACAGGGATAAATCCGATAAGTACACCATCATAAACCCCATTGCTGAGCATATCCAACAAGGCATACAAGTTCGGTGCGGGAAGAGCAAAACCGGGCTCCCCTCCTGTCGCATCCACTCCAATGCCCCAGAAAAGGGCATAAAAACCGGATACCAGGATGCGTCGCTTAATTGGTCCAAATTTCCTTGCCCATCTGATCCCGTACCAGGTTAATACGACGGCGAATACGAGATAGATGAGGATGCTTTGAAGAAATAGTGAATCAGTCATGATTTTTAGCCCACCGTCAGGAACGCTTCACTTATCCCTTTGGAGCAGGTCTGAAAAGCAGGACTTCCGGTCGTTTAGTCAAATTTAAACTTTTTCAGGAAAGGTGTATGGAGGTCAGTTATTGCCATTAAAATGGCTTTCTTTTTTTAACAAGAAGAAGGTCCAAATGCCTCCGAGGAAGTCGATTGCGGCAAAAATCAGAATAGTAGCAGAAACGAACTCAAGCAGGACAAACGCGGTAAAGAATACTATGATCGTCATGCGAATAAAGGCTGTTGCCTTCATGATAACCACAATTTCATGCTTCGCAGCCAGAACATAATAAACGGTCAGTGCCATGAACAAAATCCCTGAAAGCCTGATCCAGACTTCCTCCGTTGGCGCGATACCAAAGGGAGTTATCAGTGCATTTGGGACAAATAAAAGGATTAGTCCGATGACGGCCAAATACATACCAAATATAAAAACACTTTTCGCTGATCTACTCATGATTTTGTCTATTAATAGGCAAATTACTGATTCGTTTGCATGCTTTTGGGACGGTTTATACGAGCTAATTTATGGATTTTTCTCCTTGCCTATAGGGTTAATCATTGCTTTTCCAGCTCTTCCGCCAGTCCGATAAGAATCCCCTCCGGACCACGAATATAGCAGAGCCGGTAAATGTTCTCATACCGAACCACCTCACCAACGAGTTGAGCTCCGTGCTTGCTGAGCCTGACAAGCATGTCGTCGAGGTTCTCCACAGTAAACATGACCCGCAGGTAGCCCAAGGCATTTACCGGAGCCGTGCGGTGGTCGGCAATTACTTCCGGACTCAGAAACCGCGACAGTTCGAGCCGGTTATGGCCATCAGGAGTAGCCATCATGGCGATCTCAACATGCTGGGAGCCCAGTCCGGTAACTCTTCCTGCCCACTCCCCTTCGATCATGGCACGCCCTTCGAGCACCATGCCTAGTTCAGTGAAAAAAGAAATGGCTACATCGAGGGATTCAACCACGATGCCGGTGTTGTGTAAGAGTAATTTGGGTTTTGGCATGATTCAGCGTTTTGTTCATTCATTCATCAGGACGTTTTATTAAAAAGAACCGTTTTCTCTTTAAGAGATATCTTTCCAACCTGGTACCCGTATTGGGTTAATTCCTTTTTGTAATTTAAAAAAGAATGGTCCAGCTCAATTCCGGCGATTTTATGTATTTCATCAAAGGTTAATTTTATTTGGGAATTGCCGTTTTTTTGAATGTATTCCCATAGCACGTTGTATTTACTCATAGCTTATATTTTGGATTCAAAAAGTTTTTCTCGTTCTCGGCATGGTTGATTGTTAACGATTCGCGGATTAAAGAAGTTGGCGATTTCGAGGCAAAAAACTGTCAAGATCCGGCTAGACTTGAATGGATGCACAACGCTTCTAGTTTGTACGTCAGCCCGTCTGACGCAAAACCTGTGTTGGCATCTGGCTTTACTTCGTTATTATTCAATTTCGATTATGTATGAAGTCATTGACTTGATTTTCGAACCTTTCGCGCCGTTAAATTCATAAAAATCAGAAAAAGCATATTTTTTTCCATTTTGCATTTTCATTGTTCCACTCGCGGCTCCTATTTTTCCGTGCGATAAGATTTGGTCAATTGTTAACTCGGTCATCTTTTCAGATTTCATTTGTTCCAATTCCGCGGTAAATATTTTTTTTCCTTGGATTTTTCTGTCGCCAATTATATTCCAATCAATTTCATCCGTTACCCTTTCAGCAATATATTCCACTTCTCTTTTTGCAAAAGCAATATTGAAGTCTTTTAGAAACTCCATTTTCGGTGAGTTCCCACAATTTGGACTTGAAATAATTTTTGTCATTCGTAGCGTTGTAATTCCAGTTTTGAGTTTTCCCAGGTTGTTGGCCAACGTTATGTGAACTGGCTCAGGCCGGCAACGGGAACGAAATCGCCACGGGACCCCGGCACCGAGGCTTGCGCCAGTGCGCCGTTAGTGGTAGTTTATTTTGTTTTTCTTTAGTAAATCTTGGCAATTCTTGAAATTCTTGTCTGTATTATCATTAGCTATTCTTAAGAGTACACTTATGTCGTATGACGCCAAATTTTCAATCATATCAAGTCTGCTCCAAAAAAATTGTTTTCTAATTGGAATTGACTCTTCAAATTTAAGTCTGTCAATAAGAAACTGACAGACTACTCTGTTTTGGGTCTTCCAACAATAATATTGCAAGTAGTGGTAAACTTCATCCCTTGTATTTGGCTTTTTTTCCTCTTGTAACAAAACTTCAATGTCATATAGGTGTGGAATAATGTCAAAGCGTTTGAAATTGTCAATCTCCTGACTTGATATGGTAATAGTTGGGTTAGCTTCTGAATATCTTTTGTCATTAAAATTGTTGATCGAGTTTACAAGATGCTCTTCTAAATATTTGCTCTTGAATATTTTCGGCAAATGAAATTTTTCTGTAAATATTTTTAGTATAACCGCTTTATTATCATTCGGATTGTAGTCGGAGCTGGTTAACGAAAGTCCCATATGATAACAATAGCCGTTCGCTTCTTCTATTCCTAAATTGAAACGGTTTTTTACAAATCCATCTTCTTTCACTACCCATTTACCAAATCTGGTTTTTACTGCTAAATCACCAAAGTAAACTCCCAATGCTCGGTCAAACTTTTCAAGTGTCAAACCAGTAGATTCATACTTTTTACCGGATATACATTCCCTGACTATTTTGTCAAAAATGTCAAGAAAAGTAAATGAATATTGTAAATCAGTATTAAAAACGTCAAAAAACAATTTCTTTAATTCGTTACCATATTGTTCAATAAGAGGAAGAAAAAATTCCTCCGCCTTTTTTAAATTCTCAAATTCTCTGAGTTTTAGTCCATTTTCAATTGCAACTTCTATTGGCTTCATTGTTTTGATAGTAGTCTTTAAAATTACCGCTAACTTGATTAGAGCAAAATAACATTTGCCGAATCCTATCCATATTTGGAACTTTTCGGTAACTGGGTTGCTGCTTATTCGATTACAATTTAAACTGATTAAAGGGGTTTTCCGAGTCTTTCAATTTTCAAATATTCGTGTCAGTACAGATTCCGTGGTTAAGTCTGTCCTTCCTGTATTTTTAGAAATTAATCCGCAACCCAAGACTCAATCCAATACTGCCATAGGGTAATTTTTGTTTTAGTTCCTGGCTTGGTTGTGAATCGGCCGGGGGATTGCTTGGATTATAGGTATACCTGTCGACAAATTCTACTTCCCTTTCTCTTGTGGTGAGATCTCCCAGAAAATTAACACCATTAAAAGTAAGCTCAGTAACTTCCCCTTTCTTTGGTGCATAGGATAAATTGACCATATTCAATTCACTATAAAATGCCATTTTTTCGCTGAGGTTAAATAGCGCTCCGATTCCTGAAGATAAGCCAAATGCGATCCCTCCGTTTAATTTCATTTTCATCTTTGTGACATCCCCGCCATCATTATCAACTATTTCATACAATATAGACCCGGAACCAATGACTATCCCAAATTTCGCATAGGGATTAATTTTTTCAAAACCCGTGGCGATTACGAGAGATGGAAAGAGTCTCAACATCTTTGAGGATAAGGTATATTCCGCATTGCCCCCGGGATACGTATCTTTTGCCTTTGACTTGCCACCTATCAGGTAAGAAACACCTAGCTCGGCTCCAATGTTCTTATTGAACATATAACCCAATGTGCCCCCTAAATTTAATCCTTTTCCCAACGATACAAGAACCTGTTCTGAAGTAGATGCATTACCCGTAGTCGAATAATTGTAAAAGCCGAAATACTCTAAATTTTGTGAACCCATTTTAAGTCCGTAGCCCACATTAAAATTTACGTATCCTCCCTGGGCAAAAAGGGTATTTGCAGACAAACTGCCCACAATTACCATCATGTATAGCTTAAAATAATTTCTCATAGTCTTTCATTTTACATTTCGATAAATCGATTTCCCACACTTAAGCAAGATAAACAATTCTCTACCAACACAGTAAGTACGTGAATATTCATATGCATCAGTCACTTATCTCCCAATCATCCAATACCTGTTTATTATAATCCTGATCCTCGATCCGGGAATTTAATTTTCCCCATTCTTATGCAGGGTCCAACTCCAGTAAAACAAAGAGATAAAGGAGCTTAAATTGCATAATACAGCCGGAAGGATCAGGCTGTATAAAAATGACCGGAACATAGTAATGGGTGACGGCACCCATCCGCTTAAGGGGTGGTACAAAAGGTCAAAAAAGAGGATAAATGCGACAACGCAAATGAGGTAATAGGCATTAACTTTTCCGAGTACTACCTTCATCATGACTTCAGAATCCTTTTTGACGATCTCCCTGCTGAGAACATGAGAAAAACAAATATAACCAAGTCCGGTCAAAACCTGTAGCCCCGGCATGTTGATCCAGGCCAGGCCTGTTAGTATGACCATATTCAAAAAGCCATAGACCCATGGAGAGACGGGCAGCATGCTTCGAAGCTTAAACAGGAGTATGGCCAAAATCAAAACAGATAAGAACCCGGCCAATACTGCTTCTGACGGAAAAGCCAGGTCCATTGTTCGAATCAAAAGAGAAAATGGACCCTGTGTTTCATTCCCTCCTAGTTCTAACATAACCATGTAGGTCATGGATAAAACAGCAACGAACAGCGAAATTATGAGGTTTAGTTTCTTCCCCTTGCGCAGGAAATTGATTGCTGCCCAAATTCCGATTATTCCAATCAGTATCTGAATGCCGGCAATAAAGATTATTATTTCATATACACCACTCAGGTCCGGATCTGCCCACGCACTGAAACAAAACAAGGACAAAAAAACGCTTGAAATAATTCTGGTTAAATTCATTGTCTTAACGTTTTAAATATACTATTAAAATACTCATATGACGCCAGCTCAGCGAACGGATCGTCAAGTCTGGTCGTCTGGAGTTTATACCAAGGCTGAGGTGTTAGAACGAATTATAATCCAATTACTTAAAATACCCTCACATTTAAGTTTTCTACTTTCCGTTAAATGTTAATCTACTTCCGCACAAAAGCTGTCGGACCGTGCCGGTCCTGAAGCTTTTGCGCTAAGTTTTGACTTCAACCTTTTCTTCTCCCCATCAAGTCTCTTCGTCCTCTCGTCTCTAACCTCAAGTCCCTCTATCCGCTCGCTTCAACCTGCCCTGGAGATTTTCTCAGCCGGATGTCCACGGTTTACTGTTGTCTTCCTCGTGTAGGTTCACCCAATTCGGGTGAACCTACACGAGGAAGACATGGACTTTTGACCATTTCCTAAAACGACAACCTTACCAAAACCTTCCCCTCCCCGCCTACGCTTCATGAGGATTTCATAATCATATTAAAAAGCCTCAGAAGCTTCGGCGGGCGCAGCCCCTCACTTAAATTTAAAAACTCCATTTCACCAATACCTTCCCTTCCCATTTATCCGCCGAAGCTTTTTCAGCGAAGGCGGACTCATACCTCGTATAAGCCCCTTTAAACCAAACATCCCAATTCCTCCCCAACCCCTGTCGATACACCAAATAAACCCTTTGCCCCTTCCCACTAAACATCGGCACTGAAAAAGCATAGAGCACATCCGATTCATACGCATAGATCCGGGCATCATAATCAGAAACAGAAAAATGGGTAAAGCGTAGGATCAAATAGTACCCCTTTAAAGGAGGCCGCCATTGCAGCTCCTGGAAAAGGAGTACGCCTTGCTGCTTTTCGCCCTGCTGATAAAAATGGTATTCGATGCGGCTTTTGTAGATCCAGTTGGGGCCGCTTTTTCCTTCCAGTTGCAGCCTGAGTTTGGTGCTGGTCCATGTTTCGGTATGTTTCCAGGTGTACTCCTCCCCGCTTTGGTCGCGTTTGCCCAGTTCTCTTTGAAGGCGAACGGTTGTTAGCAGGCCGTCTATGCGGGTTTCGGTCTGCAAAAAATGGGTGCTGTTCAAATAGGGTGTTGAAACCAGGTAAGAGGGATAGGGCCGATATACATAATCGCTATAGGCGCGCCAGCTTTGTTTGTTGGCTGTCCGGTATTCGGCGGACAAGTACAGTCCTCTTTCGTTCTCAGGCTTCGAAAAGGAAGAAAATCCTCCGGCATAAGGGTTCGCGTTTTCCCGGGGATAGACCCGAAATAAGGCGCTCAGCTCAAAGCGGGGTGAGGGCGATAAAACCATAGCCTCCATTCCAGAAAATCCATACGATCCATAGGCCCACTCCCCAAAAAGCAGCCAGGAACCCAGGGTAAACTGATGGTAAAGACTGCTCTGATACTTCACCCTTCCATTGTCCTTAACAATTAAATTCTGCCAGGAGAGTTCGCCTTTTTTCAGGCTATAACGCAGACTATGCCCCGTACTCATCCGTAAAAACTGTTTGCGCTTGGCCAGTTCGGTTGGAGTACGGTGCAGGCCGGTGCCGCTTTCAGCACTACCGCCTTCCATCACCGTTCCATCCGACCTTAGCCTGGAGACAAACACCCGGGTCCGCCATTTGCCTGTCGTTCTTTCCATATAAAGACCTCTCAAAAACAGGTTTTCATCCGAACTGCGGTAACCCCGGGCATTGTCCTGCTTAAACACCCTGCCTACCCAGGTGGCGGATCCAAAACTTCCGGAAGTGCCGTGTACCAGCCCTTGTGCACTGTTGACCCGGTAGTCGCCCAGG
>DQHT01000092.1 GCA_003531115.1 Bacteroidota bacterium
ACAATAACTGGGGTATGGCCCCGGCTTTTGGTTGTCAGCCTGGTTTCGGTATGATCTATTCGCCTCACCAAGGCTGGGGTTGGGGAATGTCCTTTTCTTATTCTCCGTATGGATATACTCCATTTGGCGGATGTTACAATCCCTGGGGTTCCCCGTTTGGATATAGCCCGTATTATGGCTATTCACCGTATTACGGATATAACCCGTACTACGGCCCCTGGTACGGTTACCACTACCCCAATCCTTACAATCCACACAGCTATAACCCGGGAACAATTTCATTAGGATCGGGCTATACCTACCAGCCAAGACAGTCAAGAGGAACGATCCTCCCGGGCAACCCTTCCGCAATCGGAACAGGCAGAGGAAGAGCGCCGATCACTACCCAACCTGTTAAACCGGTTTACAGACCCGGAAACGAAGCTCAGCCGAACACAAATCCTCCGGTATTGCGCGGAACGGATGGTGCTCCCGCTGTAAAACCAAGTGAAGGTGGCCCGGTACAACGTACCAAACCTACGCCTGTCAAACCAGAGACAAGCCCATCAACACAACCGCAAAATCCTCAAACCAGACCTGCGCCGAAACCTGCACCGCAACGTCCGGTGGTAAAACCAGAGGAGAAACCGGCCCCAGAACCCCAACGCCCACAGGTTCAGCCTGAAGCAAGGCCTACACCACAACCCCAGCGTCCGCAAGTACAGCCTGAAGCCAGGCCTACGCCGCGGCCTCAACGCCCGCAAGCAAGACCAACCCCTGCTCCGCGTCCTCAGGCTCCTTCGCCCCAACCGGCACCCCCATCGCGACAACCTAATGTGAACCCAAGTCCGAGCCCGTCGCCATCTCCATCACGGCCTTCCGGAAACGGAGGTGCAGCACCCCAAAGAAGACGCTGATGAAAAAAGGAATTCTCTTCAGCACATCGCTACTGACCACTATACTGGCCCTTGGTCAGAATGAAGAAGATGTATTGCGCTATAGCTATCAAAAATTATTTGGAACACCCCGAAGTTTGGCAATGGCCGGGACAATGAATACACTTGGCGCCGATCTGAGTGTTATAAATGGAAATCCTGCAGGACTGGGTTTTTACCGCAGCAACAGCTATCTCTTTGGCTTGGGTTTCAGCAGCTGGACGACAAAATCGACCTATATTGGTCAAAATAACCAGGCCAATAACACGGCCATCAATATCCCCAATATGGGCGTTTCCTTTACCCAGCTGAAAATGAATAAAGGGAAGGAAGTAAAACAGGGCCTTGTTAGTTATACAATAGCCTTTTCGCTGGCCCGAAAAAACGACTTCAATCAGAGTATGTTTTTTAGCGGAAACAATTCGTCAAGCTCCATTTTGGACTATTATGCAGAGAGAAGCTATGGGATTCCAAGTTCGGAGCTAAATGATGATATCAATTCCCTATCAGGACTGGCATGGAATACCTACCTGATCAATGAGGACACCAGCGGTGGGGCAAATAATTATGTGGCCAATTTGCCGAACCAGATCACCATGTTCCAGCAAAACGCAATAGAACGGTCAGGCAGGCAGCACGACTTTAGTGCCGCTTTGGGGCTCAATTTTAGTCACCGGGTGTATTTTGGCGCCAGCGTGAGTTTGAACACCCTGCGTTTTGAACAAACTTCCGTATGGAAGGAACAAAATGTTGATGTATACAGTGATCTCCACGAAATGAGTGAGAATTTTACGTTTGTCTCCCAGGGGAGTGGGTTTAGCCTTCAACTGGGGACTATCGTACGCATCACAGAGTCCTTGCGCGCAGGTATCCATTATAAAACTCCCACTAAATATTCGATCACAGAAACTTATGGACTCACCATGAGTTCCACAAACTTTGATCCCGGTATGACCTATACCTATTCTTCGGACCCTTTGCGTTTTTCTTATGACTTGCGTGTTCCGTCACGCGTTGGCGGGGGGCTTTCTTACATTTTCGGCACATCAGGAAGCCTGAGTGCTGAAATAGAAAAGGTCAATTACGGAGAAGGTCAATTGAACAGTATCCCTTACGATTATGCCTTTGAAAATAATCAGGTGAAATCGAATTTCACCTCTGCCATGAATTATAAATTCGGAGGAGAGCTCCTATACGGCCCTTACCGCTTTCGCGCAGGCTATGCTTATTTTGGCTCGCCCCTCAAAGAAGAGTTGTCTCAGGGTTACCGTTTAGGAACACATTGTTACACTGGTGGTTTGGGTTACAGAAATGAGCAGGGGTTTTTTGTGGACCTTGCTGCTGTTTTTGAGCGTAGCCAGTCCTTTTATACCCCTTATACGCTCGAATATACTGACCGCGACACATATAGCGCCCTGAACACGAATAATTCACTCCGTTTTTCCCTTTCGGTAGGTTCCACCTTTTAACCATAAAAAAAGGGGCCTAAGCCCCCTCTTTTATTTTCTGTCTTTTCCGATTAATCGTAGAAACGGTAAGTATAGCTGTCGCTGCACTGAATACCGTCTTTTGACCATTCTACGGTCTCACCGCATGATTTCGCATAGATGCTGCTGTAGCCAAGGTCAACCACCACATACATATACGTTTTGGAACTCATGGTACATTTGTAATACCCGTCGATATACACGTCAACGCAATAGCTTGACCAGTTTTCGAGTTTCAGGTCGCAGGTATAGCTTCCCCGGGTTTTTACTTTTTCGTCAACCTTATCCTCGGTTGGCTTTTCTCCTTTGATCTTCGGATTTGCTCCACGTGATGGCGCAATTTTTTGTGATTTAAGTTCAACCACCTGATCCGGACTAACTACTTGTGCCTGCGACATGGTTCCCAGACCAAGTACAAAGGCGAATAAAAAGACTGCTTTTTTCATGTGTTCAATTTTAAATTTACTGTTTATGGTTTGTTTTACTTTTGATTGATTTCAAATAGAAAGGTAAAAACATTCGCCGCATCCGGTGGAATGGCAATGTCTTCGTCATTATCATTTACACCCCTCGTGTTCTCAACATAAGAACGCTGTATTAATTTCTCAAAAGGACTGCCTCCCGTGTTTTCAGTATTGCCTCTCGAAGAGACTATATGTCGGAGATCTACTGCCTGTGGGGTAGCTATTAATTTAAAGGTCTCTGTGCCATAAGGCGGGGAGATGGTATAAATTTTATTCAACTCGATACTTTCGCCCGGACGGATGACAAACTCCTCTGCGGGTTGGTTTTTTCCGGGTATAACAACCGCAACTTCATTGGTCGGAGTAATATCAAGCAGGGTAAAATAAGCCACCTTTGTTCCTTTATTGGTAACCTTAAGTTTAAACATGTCGCCTGAATCCAACTGTACACGGCCATTTACGATTTTGTCCTGTATTGAGCCTCTGGCTTTTTCAACCGTTACCGTCTTTTTATATCTGCCCTCCCCGCTAACTACTTTTTCGACTTCAGTGATCGGTATGAGTTCCATAACAAGGTCAAAATCAGCATTCATTGTGTTCAGGTCACGTAAAAAGAGGGCCTGGGCATAGTTCAACAGCTCTTTGGTCAACACGGCCGACAGGGAGTCCACGTTTTCCGTAACCGGCTTGCTCGAGATCAGCAAATCCGAATTCGAGATCAATTCAATTTGTCCCATTCCGCGTGTAGTCCCTTTACTCATTTCTATACTTACTTCAGGTGCGTTTTTGGTGAGCACGATAACCTGCTCATACTGCTTTATATTCTTTTTAAGTGCAGAAAGTAAATCGTGATTCGCTGGAATATTTAAAAACACCTTCAGTTGCACGTTTTCGAAATTCTGTTCAGTAATAAAAACGAATCCCTTTCTAAGTACTTCTTTGTCTACTGCTTTATCCCAGATCACATCGGCATTAACCAGGTTGGCATTGGCTATTACTCCGGTAGCGATCGGTGTTTGGTTATGGATGTCTTTCGTCCCGGCCGGAAATAATGCCACTTTTGATTTATTGAATAAACCGGATAAGGTTCCCCCGTTCAACACGCTCGTTGTTCCATCTATAACTGTTGTATGGATAAAATAATTTGTCTTGGCAGTCCCTTTGCCACCGAAAATTGCCAGGTTCACATCCCCTTCAACCTGTGGGTTCTGACGGGGGGTGATCACGTTCATTTCGATCTTGATCTGGTCAAAAACTTCCTGATAGGTTGTTTGTTTATCGCTGTTCAATAATACTTTACTGATCGTATAGGAAAGAGAGCCCACTGAATTACCCTGTTCATCAAAGGTTTCATAATTAAGCTGGGACGCGCTGGCTCCGCTGAACAGAACCATGGGTGCAAGATTATCTGGTTCTTCGGCTCCTCTTGTTTTAACTTTTAGCTCAAAACCGTTATCGTCTTTTCCGGGTTTTTCTTTCCAATCCTCAGGACCCATAAATTCGGTAGTACCCCGGCTTGGCGCCAAACCTTCACTACCCCGTGTAGCCGTTCCTGAGTGGCAGGCATCCAGGATTACCGTTAAACTTCCCCTGGAACTAAGTTTCATTCGTAACTCGCCGATCAGGTATTCTAACTCATCATCGATAAGATGGTTTTGCCCTTCGTACTGGTTTTTTATGAATTTCATGGGGGCGTCAAATGGAACAATGCTTTCATCCTTGCCATCCAACTCATCGCCATTTTTGTCCCATACCTGCTGACCGTGCCCACTGTAATGAACCACGTAAATATCACCCGGTTCGGCGTCGCGGGTAACTTTTTCAAAGGCTGTTTTTATTCCTTCTTTTGTCGCCTGGCTGTCCTGAATAATCAGAATATTATCATCTGTAAAACCATGATGATGGAGAGCGCTTACAATTAAAGGAATGTCTTTGTCGGAGGAAATTTTTCCCCACTTCCCTTCCTTCGGATAATCTCCAACGGCAATGATCAATGCCTTTTTTTGACCTTGTCCAAAGCTCAATGTGGCATAAAAACAAATAAACAAAAACAGGATATGCTTCATTCCTTTATTCCCTTAGTTTGGCTGTATACCAATCGGGCAATAAAGGTAAATGAATTGAAAAACAGGGATATACCGACTAATCGGTATTTTTAATGGGGTTTTTTAAAGTCCTTTCAACCGATTGAGCGGAATTGCGATAAAAAACGAATATCGTTCTCAAAGAAGGTACGAAGGTCTTTTACATCGTATTTTAACATGGTGATGCGCTCTACACCAATACCAAAGGCATAACCCGAATAGATTTTTGGGTCAATACCGCAGGCCTCCAGCACAGCAGGATCAACCATACCACATCCCATTATTTCCAGCCAACCCGTGTATTTGCAAACATTACAGCCTTTTCCTCCGCATAAAAAGCAACTGACATCCATCTCAGCACTGGGTTCTGTAAAAGGAAAATAAGACGGTCTCAGGCGAATTTTTGCGTCTTTTCCGAAAAATTCCCGGGCAAAATAGAGTAGCATCTGTTTCATATCCGCCATGCTCACCCCTTTGTCTATATATAAACCCTCAACCTGATGAAAGAAACAGTTGGCACGTGCGGAAACAGCTTCATTCCGATATACCCGGCCCGGGGCAATGATCCGGATAGGGAGTTCACCGCTTTCCATAACCCGAACCTGAATATTCGATGTATGGGTACGTAGGGCAAAGTCGTCATCAATAAAAAAAGTATCCTGCATATCCCTGGCCGGATGATCTTCCGGAAAATTCAACGCAGAAAAGTTGTGCCAGTCGTCTTCTATTTCCGGTCCGTCTTTTACTACAAATCCTGCCCGGATAAAAATATCCTGCATCTCTTCAAGCACAAGTTTTAGCGGATGCCGGGATCCTGCAGGTAAATTGTTCAGGGGAAGGGTAGGATCCATTCCAACATCTTCAACAGCATTTAATTGTGACTCTAATTCTTCTTTTAATGTCCGGTATTGCTCTTCAGCCGCCGTTTTTAATTGATTGATCCGAGCGCCAAACTTTTTCTTATCTTCTCCTGAAACTTCCCGGAATCGCTCAAAAATTTCTCCAATCAGTCCTTTTTTTGAAAGTAGACGCAAGCGAAAGGATTCCAGTTCATCCTTCGTTTTTGGAGCGGGAGCCTTCATTAACTCTTCAACTTGTTTTATCAGCGATTCCATCTCTACAAAGCTAGTCCAAAAAAAAAAAAGACCTAAAGTGGCGTTAGCCACAAAACCTATATTATTCTTCTTTTTAAAAATTATAGGTATTTATAATATGGGGTGTTAAGTTGTAGATAAGATGGAATTTGAAGGACTTGTTTTTTTTGTTGTTAGTGAGTTATAAACAGAAGGGATGATCGTATTTATTTGATAATAAGGGATATGATAGAAAGGTTTCCACAGCTGTTAATTGCAATCCACAGGATTAAGTAGAGAAATCATTCATGAGGCTAAGGTTAATTTCTTGTCAGTATATGGGAGGTTTATACACCCTCATCCACATCACTTTTTTACCTGGAGCGTATTCAGTGATTTGTCCACAGCTCTACCCGATTTTCCACAGGCTATTCTTCTTTATTGTTAAGAATGAAATCTCCTATCGTCCAGCCTCCGCGTATGGTTAATTTTTGTGGATGAACGTAGACATAGGAAGGCATGCGGCGAAATGGAACGACCCGATCGGGTTTGGAAGCAGAGTCGTGATAGAGGAGTCTTACATGGTATTCTCCAGCAGGTAAATTTGAAAAATAGATGGAATCAGACTGGCTGCTAACTTGAAAAAGGGGATCTTCCTTAAGATCCTTGAGTAACTGTATCCGAACCTGGCGATGAGCGTCGTTTGAAAAGAGTATGGCCGCATCGCCATAGCTGTTCTTTTCAGTAATGGTGAAATGAAAGGTATCTTCTTCCGAAAATTTATCATCCATATAATGAATTGCGCCTTTATTTAGTACCAGGGTATACGTTGTTTTTTCGGCAAAGGGATACGTAATATGGAAGTTAAATGGATCAGATGATAGTGTAAATTCAGTAATGGCAAAGGTATCACGAACATAAAGGTGTACATGTTCCTGACGCACGTCACGGATAACCTGATTGGAATTGATCAACAAGGGCTGGCCGGGTATTAGGGTAGTTTTATTATGAACGGACAGCTTATAAACAGGTAATTGATGCGGAAAGCTCACTTTGATCGTATCCGTTATAAGCTCATTCATCTGAACATAATAATGGAGTTGGGTGTCGATATCGGCTTTAATAAAATCAACAACAAGCAACGTGTCTGTATGGATTTGATTTGAATACAGCAGCTGGGTTTTGTCAAAGGAAGGCTGACTGGAAACCACTCGAATAATAGAATTTTCCGGGGCACGATAAGGGAGAAAAAAACTGCGGATATCTTGTGGCACAGGAGAATAGGTAAGCAAAGGAGGGTCAAAGGCATTTTTTGCAACCCGGATTTCCACTGTATCGAAGGGATTCACAGGGTGGGGAACATAGCCCATATCCTCGCCCATATCGATCTTTTTATTGTGGTTGATATCGTTGAAGGCATAAAGCGTATAGGATATTGGCCGTATTGCGGGGATGAGAAAAGAGCCACTCGACGATGTTTTAGAAAGGTACAAGGGAAAAATGACAGAGTCGGGGTAGTTGGCTATATCGGAATAGTAAAGCGCAACAGTATAGCCTTCAGCAGCCTGTCCTGTATAATTGGTATAAACTCTTCCCTGGATAAAAGCAGTGTCTATTTCTGAACCGGTTGAAAAGCTGATTTTAAAGTCGGGGAGAATATTCTTTTCATTTATATCATGCAGGGCGTTGATGAGTTGAACCGTGTAGGTGCTGCTATCATGCAGGGGTTCTTTGAACTGGATACGCAGGTATTTACCAACGACTTCAAGTTTAGGAGCCTTGAGCGGTGGCGGACTGATTAAAACAGCGTTAGGATCCTTTATTTCAAAATATTCGTCAAAATAGATCCTTATTTCCCTCTCAGAGAAGTTAACTTGTTGACTGTCAGGATAAGTACGTATTGCCTTTGGAGGAGTTTCGTCTTTATCTCCTCCGGTGGGATGCACAACAACAGCACAGGCACTGAAAAGAAGGAGAAAAGGAAGAATATTTTTCATCGCCCGAAATGTACGAGTAAAACAGAAATATCCGCAGGGGATACTCCGCTAATTCTGCTTGCCTGTCCGAGAGTGGCTGGTCGCAGCTTGCTTAGTTTTTCGCGGGCTTCTTTGGACAAAGAGGGAAGGCCCTGGTAGTTATAATCGGAAAGCAGACGGATATGTTCCAGTTTTTTCATTTTGTCGGCCATTTCTTTTTCCTTTTCTATATAACCTTCGTATTTCATTAAAATTTCAGCCTGAAGCAAGGCCTCGGGTGTTTTGTTATGGATGATGGCATCAACAGTAGGTAAACCGCTCAGGTCTTCAATAAGCAACTGTGGACGACTAATGAGCTGAAAGAGTTTATAGTTCTGTGGCAACACCGGGGTATCTTTTTCTTCCAGCCTGGCATTAATTTCATCCGGAGTAATGGATGTTTTATGGAAAGCACGGATGATCTGTTCTGTCTGTGCTATTTTTTCCTGAACGTTTTTGAGGCGTTCGTCAGAAGCCAAACCAATTTTATTGCTTTTTTCAGTTAGACGTATATCTGCATTATCCTGGCGAAGCAAAATCCTGTATTCTGCCCTTGAGGTAAACATACGGTAAGGTTCTTCCGTTCCTTTGTTGATCAGGTCGTCGATCAGCACACCGATATAACCTTCGCTGCGATCAATGGTAAATGCTTCTTTTTCAGCAACTTTAAGGTGAGCATTGATGCCTGCCATAATGCCCTGGGCAGCAGCTTCTTCATACCCCGTTGTTCCATTGATTTGTCCCGCAAAATACAGATTTTCAATACGATGCGTTTCCAAAGTTGATTTAAGCTGGGTTGGTTGAAAAAAGTCGTATTCTATCGCGTATCCCGGACGGAACATCTTGACGCGCTCAAATCCGGGAATCTGACGCAGTGCTTTTTCTTGTATTTCGTGGGACAAAGAAGTAGAAAAACCATTTACATAAACTTCAACGGTATCCCACCCTTCCGGTTCAACAAAAATCTGGTGGCGTTCGCGTTCTGCAAAACGATTTATTTTGTCTTCTATGGATGGACAATATCGCGGACCCAATCCCTGTATCCTTCCTGAGTACATGGGCGAATCTTCGAAACCTTCTTTTAAGGTTTCATGAACGGCATTGTTGGTATAGGTAATATAACAGCTTCTTTGTTTAGTGAGAGGCTTGGTATCGGTATATGAAAATTTTCCGGGTAGTTCATCACCGGCCTGTTCTTCCATTGCTGCCCAATTTAGGGAACGGCCATCAACGCGGGGAGGCGTTCCGGTTTTCATACGGCCACTTTCAAAGCCGAGGGATACAAGTTGTTCCGTTATTCCGAAGGAAGCGGATTCAGCCATACGTCCTCCTCCAAATTGTTTTTTTCCGATATGGATGATACCATTCAGAAAAGTTCCATTTGTAAGAACAACCGCTTTGGAGTGAAATTCCATTCCCATTCCGGTTTTTACACCATGTACACGCCCGTCTTTGACCAGGAGTTCTTTTACCATGTCTTGCCAGAAATCAATATTGGGAGTGCGTTCTAATGCCAGGCGCCATTCCTGTGAGAATAACCAACGGTCGCTTTGGGCACGCGGACTCCACATTGCCGGACCTTTTGATTTGTTCAACATCCGGAATTGGATCATGGTTTTATCGGTAATGATACCGGAATAACCACCTAATGCGTCAATTTCCCGAACGATCTGCCCCTTGGCCACACCACCCATAGCCGGGTTGCACGACATTTGAGCGATGGTGCCCATATTCATGGTGATCAGCAAAACGGATGATCCGAGATTGGCAGCGGCGGCAGCAGCCTCACAACCGGCATGTCCGGCGCCAACAACAATGAGGTCGTAATTTTGTTTATTCATGTTTCACGTGGAACAATTCACGGAATAAGTGAAGAGCTTCGTTTTCTTTTTTGCGCATTATCTGCTGTTCCCTGGCAGTTTTATCGTTAAACCCGAGGAGGTGCAGAACCCCGTGGGCCATTACACGACGAAGCTCTTCTTCCGTTGAACTTGCAAAGGTAAGTGCATTTTCTTTGATCCGATCGATGCTAATGAATAAATCACCGCTTATGGTTTTGTTCGAATTGTAGTTGAATGTGATGATGTCGGTATAATAGTCGTGTTGCAGCGCTTGTTGATTAAGAGCGAGGATTTCTTCGTCGCTTTGCAGTATGATGTTGATGTCACCGGGTTTTGCGCCGTTGTTTTGGACAAGGGTTTTTAACCAGGTTTTAACAAAACGTTTTTGTTTCACGTGGAACATGGTGTTTTGTTCGTGAATAAAAATGGCCATGAATTAATAGATTACAGTTAGTAGACCTGAATAGTGTTGGCGTTCTCCATTAAGAAACTGAATGTCGGCAATGTATAAATAGGAATCCGTGAGGTAGCCGCTACCATCTTCATGCAAACCATTCCAATAGGAACTTAGGTTTCCTTTAAATACGCGCTGTCCATTTTTTGCATATATTTCTATGCTGCTATTTTCTTTATCGATAGATAAACCAATAGGTCTGAATTCATTATTGATACCATGGACCACAATGGCGTTTGGAAAATAAATTGAGGGGGCCTGAATAAAACAACGTGGATTTGAATACACCCTCACGCCTGGCCCATATTGGTTGGGGTCGTTTTCTTCCGTAACAATCTGGAAACAGCGAATATTTAATTCTTCGTCTGTCACAAGTGTAGTGGTGGTGCTGTCGTTGAGGTCGTTTTGATGGATGTTCCACGTGGAATAAGTAGGAATATCATCACCGAGGTAGAGGGAGTATGAAGAAATGCCTCCATCAAGGTAAATGGCCGGGTTCCAATTTAGGGTGTATTCATCCACCACATTTGTTTCACGACCGCTTAGTACAACATTATTAGCGGTATCACTATAATAATGACGCCCACAGCGGTCTGTTAACATCTGAACATAGGAATAAATAAGCGTATCGCTTTTTGTGGTGTAGGTATAAGGGTAAGGCGCATCAGATGTAAGACCGCTCCAGAGAATGAGGGGTTTCGGTTCGTTCAAACGCAAGAGGTAAAGACTATCGAAATCCACTCCCGGATCAAAATAGGCATCTATCTCAAATGTGTTTGGTGCTACCCAGGAAACAGAGCGCAGGTAGTTGGCGGATACAGCAAAGGAATCGAGAGCTTGAAACTGAACGGGATTGCTACGCGATGTAAACCCATTGCCCAAACCGGCGCGTACATATACTTCTGCCTGGTCGCCGCTTGCTAACTGAAACTGGTAGCTGGTTTCCGAAGGGTCAAGCTGCGCATCAATAAAATAGTCGCCGCCATTTAATCGGAGGTAAATTTCATAATAGGTGGTATTGTGCCCCATATAAGGGGTCCAGTTTATGTTCACCATGCTTCCGCAATTGCTTGAGGTACCACTTAAAAACGGACTTGCGTGACGGGCAGAAATGACGGATTGATTGGCGCAGGAATCAAAAGCTGTAAGGGCGTAAAAGAGCTGTCCGGCATTCGGATCAAAGCGCTGGTCAAGATAAGCCAACTGATTGTAGACGCTATCGAACTTGAAATTGTTCCCGTTTTGATTTTCCCAGAGGTAGTAGCCGTAAAGATCGCTGGCCATATTTTGAGACCAGCCAAGGAAAATACCACCACTTACCGGATCATAACTAACCGAATCAAAGGTGCTGGGAACGGGTTGTATTTGATCCACATAGAGCGTGTCTCCGTAATATTCTATTCCATTGCAAAGGTACCGGTAGATGAGCTGGTAACTCCAGGTTGATGTGATAGCAGCTGCACCGCTATGTGTGAAATTGCTCTGGTTGAAGTTTGTAATGGTTCCTATGCTGCTAAAGGGCGAAAAATTATTAGGACGGGCAAAAATCTCGATTTCTACAAATTGGCCACAAGGATCCTGTGTGAGGTCCCAACTAAGCTGAATATCCGTCTGGTTACTTTGAATACAAGCCCGTTTCAGATAATGTTGGGCATGACTGGGCCAGGCCATTATTCCAAAGTAAAAAAGGAATAATAGGAGAGTTTTATTTTTCGATATGACCGACAATAACAACATGTAAGGTGTTATTGTCGGTCATATCGAAAAA
>DQHT01000073.1 GCA_003531115.1 Bacteroidota bacterium
CGAAATTTCTTTTTCGCTATCTTCCTACTCTATTAATTTGAATCATGTCTTCAGCGGGTACAGTGGCCGACATGATCGTTCGTGTCAGGAACAATCAAAATCTCATAGGAAAACAGAAGAGGTATTTTGAGATCATGAAAACCTATTCCAAAACCGGATTAAACAAAAAACTGGAATGGAATAGCCTCTCAGACGAGGAGCGTGCATTTTTAATAGCCAAACTTGAGCAGAACCTGAAGTCAGAACGTAAAAAAGACTGGATCGCTGTGGGAATAAGCATCCTTGTAACGGGAATGATCATTCTCTTGTTGGCAGCATTATTCCGGTGGGTATTTATGTAAAACAAAAAAGCGGAGCATAACTCCGCCTATTGATTAGACCACTAATAATTTTTATACTAAAGTCCGAAGGCCGCTTTTACGCGATCAACATAGTCCAGTTTTTCCCAGGTGAAGAGCTCAACCTGAACGGTTAACTCATTCTCTTTTCCTTTATTGAAAGTTTTGGTAACCATTTCAGGTTCACGACCCATATGTCCGTATGCGGCAGTTTCGGAATAGATCGGGTTACGCAATTTAAGACGTTGTTCAATAGCGTATGGGCGGAGGTCAAAAACTTCATCTACTTTGCGGGCAATCTCTCCGTCGCTCATGCCAACTTTAGCCGTACCATACGTGTTCACATAAACACCACAAGGGCGGGCAACACCGATCGCGTAGGATACCTGAACGAGGATCTCATCGCATACACCGGCAGCTACCAGATTTTTTGCAATATGCCGCGTTGCATAGGCCGCGGAACGGTCAACTTTTGACGGGTCTTTTCCAGAGAAAGCACCACCANNCACCATGAGCACCTTTTCCGCCGTAGGTATCTACAATAATTTTACGGCCGGTTAATCCGGTATCACCATGGGGTCCACCGATTACAAATTTACCGGTTGGGTTAATATGATAAATGATCTTGTCATTAAACAAACCCTGTAATTCCGGTTTTAATTGCGCTTTAACACGAGGAATGAGGATCTTTTTCACGTCGTTATTGATCACGCCCAACATCAGATCTTCAGCATCGAAATCATCGTGCTGGGTAGAAACCACAATAGCATCAATACGTACAGGCTGATTGTTGTCGTCGTATTCGATCGTTACCTGACTTTTCGCATCCGGGCGCAAATAGGTCATTTGTTTGCCTTCACGACGAATGGCAGCGAGCTCCTGGAGCAGCTTGTGGGCTATATCCAATGCAAGGGGCATGTAATTGTCGGTTTCGCGCGTGGCATAGCCGAACATCATACCCTGGTCGCCAGCACCCTGGTCTTCCGGGTTTTTACGTTCAACGCCCTGATTGATATCGGGCGATTGCTCATGAATAGCTGAAAGCACTCCACAGGAATTTGCCTCGAACATGTATTCACTTTTGGTGTAGCCAATTTTTTTGATAACCCCACGAGCGATATCCTGAACGTCCAGGTAGGCATTTGATTTCACTTCTCCGGCGAGAATAACCTGTCCTGTTGTAACTAAGGTTTCGCAGGCAACTTTGGAGTTGGGGTCATAAGCCAGAAAATGATCGATCAAAGCGTCGCTGATCTGGTCTGCTACTTTATCGGGATGCCCTTCAGACACAGATTCAGAGGTAAATAGATATGGCATGTTTCTTTTTTTTAGGTGTGCGAAAATAGGGATTCAAAATGCAAATTGCAATGGGAGGATTCGGAGTAGGGAAGAAGGGAGGACTATCCGAATAAATAGGAGAACAGTTCTTCGACCTTTTTAACATTAACCACTTCTATCCCGCCTTTTTTCGAAAGCAGCGGTTTATTGCCGGTTGAGACAAAGATCTTTTCGAAACCCAGCTTTTCTGCCTCGCCAATGCGTTGTTCGAGTTTACTCACTGCCCGAACCTCACCCGAAAGACCCACCTCACCGGCAAAGGCATATTCATAAGGGACATAAATATCTTCATAGGAGGATAGAATGGCTGTCACGATCGAAAGGTCCATGGCCGGATCTTCCAGTTTCAGTCCGCCTGTTATATTAATAAATACATCCTGTTGTGCCAGGCGGAAGCCACACCGTTTTTCCAGAACGGCCAAAAGCATGTTCAGGCGCCGCAGGTCATAGCCGTTTACATTACGTTGCGGGGTGCCGTAAACAGCAGAACTCACCAGGGCCTGGGTTTCTACCATCAGAGGTCTTGCGCCTTCTATGGTGGCCCCAATACAGATACCGCTGAGTTCTTCGTTTTTTTGGGAAATAAGGATTTCGGATGGATTGGCCACTTCTCTTAAACCATCCTGCAACATTTCATAGATCCCGATCTCTGCGGTTGAGCCAAAGCGGTTTTTCGAAGATCGGAGCAAGCGGTAATTATGATGGCGGTCACCTTCAAATTGCAGGACAGTATCGACCATATGTTCGAGAACTTTTGGGCCTGCAATAAATCCTTCTTTGGTAATATGGCCGATCAAAAACAAGGGGATATGCCTGCTTTTGGCGATACGAATCAGTTCATTGGTGCATTCCCGGATTTGGGAAACCGTTCCGGGAGCAGATTCTATATCTTCACTTTGCAGGGTCTGAACCGAATCGATCACGATAACATCCGGATCATTTTCATCGATATAATGGAGGATGACATGAAGGGAAGTTGCAGAAACCACAAAGCAGGAATCATTTTTAATACCGATGCGGTCAGCACGCATTTTAATCTGACTTTCACTTTCTTCGCCGGATACGTACAGGAACTTTCCCTGCATGTGAATAGCCAGCTGAAGCATAAGGGTTGATTTACCGATGCCGGGTTCCCCGCCGATCAGCACCACCGAACCGGGAACGATCCCGCCCCCGAGAACACGATTCAGTTCATTATCCGGGGTTTTGATCCGAATAAGTTCAGGCTGTTCGAGGTGTTGAATGCTTTTGGCCGGGATATGCTCCGACTTTCGGACAGGTTTGCTTTTGCTGTTCACCACCTCTTCAACAATAGAATTCCATTCGCCGCAGGATGGACATCTTCCGGCCCATTTTGCAGAGCGGTAGGCACAAGCCTGGCAGATAAAAGCAGAATTTTTTTTCGACATTCGAACCTATTTGCAGGAGATTCCGTTATTTATTCATGAATTACGCTCCTAACGGTTGCAATAAACATATTTTTTCTATTTTTGCCACAACTCTAATAAGTCATTAACCTTTATTATGAAAAAGCTCTTTGCTCTGTTCCTCGCACTCGGATTACTTCTGGGATCATCTGTGAACACTCTGACCGCTCAAGACGGTGGAGATACCACTACTACTGAAACTGCCGCGGCTCCTGAAAAGGAAGCTGACGAAGCAGCAGAAGCTCCGGCTGTTGTTACAGAAGAAGATGAAGAAGCCGGAATTCACCAGGTAATTAAAACGAAATTTATCGAAGGTGGTCCGAAATGGATGACTCCGGTATTGATCTGTCTTATTCTCGGATTGGCAGTGGCGATCGAAAGGATCATCGTGCTGAGTTTATTCTCTATCAACAAAGACAAATTTGTACTGGAGATCGAAGAAGCGATCAAAACCGGTGGTGTAGAAGCGGCTAAAGAAATTTGCCGGAAAACCCGCGGTCCTATTGCCTCTATCTACTATCAGGGACTCGACCGTTCAAACGAAGGAATTGAGGTCGTAGAAAAAACGATCGTATCCTATGGTTCTGTGCAAATGGGACAAATGGAAAAGGGGATGATCTGGTTATCCTTGTTTATCGCTCTTGGACCGATGCTCGGATTCCTTGGTACGGTAATCGGTATGATCCAGGCTTTCGACGATATTCAGAAAGCCGGAGATATCAACCCTGCCGTAGTTGCGGGTGGTATTAAAGTGGCCCTCTTAACTACAGTAGGTGGTTTGATCGTAGCCATGTTCCTTCAGTTGTTTTACAACTACATTATCAGCAAGATTGATGCTATCGTGAACAATATGGAAGAAGCTTCCATTGACCTGGTTGATATTTTGGTGAAAAATAAGATCACATCATCTAAATAATAAGCATGAAATACTTTAAAGCTATATTATATACCCTGGTGCTTTTGGTATGCCTTTATCTGCTCTATGCTATTTATGTGAGCGATACGCAGGGAGCTAATGGTTCAGGATTTGGGATAACAGTCATTTTTGTGCTCGGCGCTTTGAGTATTGGAGCTGCCATCGTTTTCCCGATCATGTACATGATCTCTCACCCTAAAAGCGCCATACGCACCCTGATCGGTGTAGGATTGGTATTCGCACTTTTTGGAATTGGTTGGGCACTTTCCGGAAACGAAGTGTTGCTGGCCTATGAAGAGGTGAATTTCACATCTGCCAGTGGCTCTAAATTGATTGGAGGCTCACTGATCATGATGTACCTGATGATCGCGGCTGTTTTGGGAGTTACGATCTTTGCTGAAGTGAAAAGTATATTTAAATAAGATCATGGCAAGAAAGAGCAGAGAAACACCGGAAATAAATGCGGGCTCGATGGCGGATATTGCCTTCCTCCTGCTCATATTCTTCCTTGTTACCACGACCATGGATTCGGATTCCGGTATATCGATCAAACTCCCGCCTTGGGAAGATAAGCCACAGGAAAATGAAACCAAATACAAAGCGCGTAATGTGCTGGAAGTATTGGTGAATTCGAATAACCAGTTGCTGGTGGAGGGTGAATTGCTCAAGGTTAACCAGCTCAGGGATAAAACGAAAAAGTTCATCACCAACTATGGTGCGGATGAAAACCTGAGTGTAAGTCCTGATAAAGCCATCGTTTCATTAAAAAACGACCGGGCCACGAGCTACAAAACCTATATCGACGTTCAGAACGAGTTGAAAGCCGCCTATAGAGAAGTCCGGGAGGCGTATTCCCTTTCAAAATACGGAAGAAAATACGACCAACTGAATCCAACGCAGGAGGAAGAAGTGCAAAATAAGTTTCCTCAGAAAATATCTGAAGCAGAACCTGAAACAATAGGAAAGGAATAAGATGAAGTTCAACAAAAAAAGAGCAGCAGGCAGTGCGAAAATAAACACCGCATCCTTACCGGATATTGTGTTTATGCTTTTATTCTTCTTCATGGTGGCTACCACAATGCGTGAGGTGACCATTAAAGTGAAAAACAGCACCCCTTCGGCAAGTGAGGTCGAAAAGCTGACCAAAAAGAACCTGGTAAGCTATATTTATGTTGGAGCTCCGGTCTCTGCCTTACAGGATGAGTTTGGAACGGCAACCCGTCTGCAATTGAACGATGCATTCAAAAGTAAGGATGATGTTCGGGCATTTGTTGAAACGGAGCGGAACAAGTTGTATGAGGACGATAAAGCCAAAATGATCGTTTCCATCAAAGCCGACCGCGATGTGAAAATGGGGATCATTACCGATGTAAAACAGGAATTGCGTAAGGCCAACGCACTCAAACTCACCTATTCCACACGTAAAAAGGCTGCCGACGATAAAGGCGATCTTAATTGAAATAAAAAATAAATAAATGAAAATCCCGGCCTAGCTGATAGCGCCGGGATTTTTTGTTTTCAGGGCCAGGCAAGCGGCTATGTCGGCCTCAGGCGCAAAGCAGGTTTCGTCTTTGCAAAGACGAAACNNGCGCAAAGCAGGTTTCGTCTTTGCATAGATAAAATTTTAATGATTCATGCACCCTTTGATGGAGGATAGGCAAATTAGAAGGCCCTGCTGAAGCGGCCAGGATCAGGTTTGGATGGTGAAAGAGTGCTTTGTCGCCAAACATTTTTTCAGCGCCCGGTCCGCCTGCACAGAGCTGGTACAATCCGAAGGCCTTCATCAAATAGGCTTGTCCCCAATGCGAATACCAGGGTGCATGTTTGCTGAAGGATGCGACCATGTTTGCGAGCATCAGGTCGGCCCATTCTCCATATTTTGTATCACCAAAATAGTGGTGAAGCTTCATAAAATTAAGTGCCATAATGGAATTTCCGGATGGAATGACGTCATCACCCAGATCTTTTTTACGCGCGATCAGTTGTTCGGAATCCGAAGACACGAAGAAAAAAAGTCCGGTTTTTTCATCATAAAAATTCCTGTAAACCAGTTCGGCAATATCCCTGGCCCGATAAAGCCATTTTTCGTCAAAA
>DQHT01000107.1 GCA_003531115.1 Bacteroidota bacterium
GCATCCACTTCCCAGTTGCCTTTGGTGATGGGTTTTAATTGTTTTTTCACATAGTCGTACCGATACAGGTGATTGTATCCACTGCGTTCGCTGCTAAAAATAAAGCTGCCTTTTACAAAGTCGAGGTTGTCGGTGATATCGATATAGCTTGCGTTTTTTTCCTCATAGACCACTTCTGTTGTCCCATTTTGCGCATTGGCAAACAAAATTTCCCAATGATTTTGCAGGCGATTAAGTCGCTGAATACACAAAATATCGGCTTTGTCGGTCCATTTGATACGAGGCAGATAGATATCGGTATTTTCTCCTGTTTGGCATTTGATGTTTGTTTTGGTGCTGAGCGAATAAACAAATACCTCAACCACCGAATTGGCCTCTCCGGCTTTCGGGTATTTCCAACGCTCCTGCTTAGGATAAAGACTTCCATACATATCCATGGAAAATTCCTTTACCGCACTTTCATCAAAACGGTAATACGCGATGTATTTTCCATCCGGACTCCATTCAAATCCTTTAGCCATGGCGAATTCTTCCTCGTACACCCAGTCGACGGTTCCGTTGATGATGGCATTAAAACGTCCGTCTGTAGTTAGTTGGGTTTCTATCGTGCTGGCCAGATCGAGCAGATAAAGGTTATTTTCAAAGACATAGGCTACCTGAGTACCATCCGGTGAAAAAGTAGGATAACGCACCGCTTTTCCGGAATGGTAAAGGCGTTTAGTATTTCTATCCAAAACATGGAAAACGGCCGAATAGGAATGGCGGTAGATGGATTGGATATCGGTCAGGAACATGATCCGGCTTTCATCATCGCTAAATTTAAAGCTCCGTATAGAAAGTCTTTTGCCATCCACGTCTGTAATGTCCGCATTGGATACCAGAGTTTCTTCACGAACACCTTCCTTGATGGAATAGCGGTTCATTTCCAGCAATTCACGTTCTTTATCTTCATCGATCTGAACATAACTTTCTCCGTCGTTCAGTACACGAAAGCCACGTACACCTTCACCCGAATATTTTCCTGAATTCCAGATATCCGGTAAAGTAAGGATCTGTGCATTTCCAATAAACGGAGCTAAAAACAAGAAAGCCAGTATTCCTATCCATCTACTCTTCATAATGTCGTTAATTTGTTGGGCCAAATATATGAGCAATTTCAACGCAATCACGACCATACTCCCCGCGCTGGAAAAAATCCTCGATAAGGGTTTCATTCTTTTAGACCGGGAACTTACTACCGCCTATTCCCGCGATTATACCGAAGACCTGCAATTTTTCCCGGAAGCTGTGGTGCTGCCCTCCACGGTCGACGAAGTTGCTGCCATTGTTAGATTATGCCAGGAAAACCGGGTAGCCCTCACTCCTCGTGGAGCCGGCACCGGACTAAGCGGCGGAGCCCTGCCTGTTGAAGGGGGTATCGTGATGAGTATGGAACGCTTTAATAAGATCCAGGATATCGATACCCGGAATTTTCAAGCCACCGTTCAGCCTGGCGTGATCAATCAGGTGTTTCAGGAGGCCGTTGCAGAAAAAGGACTCTTCTACCCTCCCGACCCGGCCAGCAAAGGATCCTGTTTTTTGGGAGGAAATATTGCGCATAATTCGGGAGGTCCAAGAGCCTTAAAATATGGTGTGACCAAAGATTATGTGCTCAATTTGCAGGTGGTGCTGCCAACAGGAGAAGTCATCTGGACCGGTGCCAATACCCTGAAAAATTCGACAGGCTATAACCTCACCCAACTCATGTTAGGCAGCGAGGGAACCCTGGGAATCGTTACAGCTATTGTATTTAAACTCATTCCGAAACCAAAGCATACGCTGTTGATGCTTGCCGAATTCGAAAACGCTGAATTGGCCTGTGAAGCGGTAGGCGAAGTTTTTCGCGAAGGATTGAACCCCTCTGCCCTGGAGTTTATGGAAAAAAGCGGGGTGGAAATCACTGTGCGACGCCTTCAAACGCATTTTTCTTTTAACGAAGGGGTTGAAGCGTATTTGTTGATCGAGGTAGATGGCAATAAAATGGATCACCTTTATGACGACTGTGAGCAGATCAATGCCGTTTTAGAAAAATTTGGAGTAAAACAGGTGCTTTTTGCCGAATCGGCCGATGAGAAGGAACATTTATGGCGGATCCGCCGGGCGATCGGAGAAACCGTTAAAGCAGAATCGGTTTATAAAGAAGAGGATACCGTCGTTCCCCGGGCTGAGCTACCCAAACTCTTGTCGGGCGTTAAGGAAATTGGTCAACGTTATGGGTTTGAATCAGTTTGTTACGGACATGCCGGCGACGGTAATCTGCATGTTAATATTCTCAAAGGAAATATGACGGAAGAGCAATGGACACAAGGCTTAATTGTTGCCATCCGTGAAATTTTCACCCTCTGCAAAACACTGGGAGGTACCATTAGTGGAGAACACGGCATTGGACTGGTTCAGAAAGAGTTTATGGATATTCCCTTTCCACCGCATCATCTACAGCTCATGCGCGGCATCAAACACAGTTTTGATCCGGCAGGCATATTAAATCCCGGAAAAATATTTCCCGAAATCCGGGGATAATTCGGGAAATTCCTATCTTCCCCTCCTCATGACTAATCCTACGCTACCCGTTCAAGGGAAGGTGTATTGCCTTGATACCGCCACCCTCTCTACATCCAGTGGACAAAATATCGTTTTTCTGGCCATCCATGCTGATACCCTTAAAATTGCACATATCGAAATGCACACCCAGCAGGAAGTGGGGTCTTATAAACAATTTATTCTGAATCTGGCCTCTAAAGAAAACCTGGCCCTTCAATCTGAACCGGTTCATTTTATTATGGGCATCGATAAAGAACAAGCCCCACTGGTGGTTAATGCCTTCCCTTTCCTCAAAAGCGTGGTAGCCGACCCGGCTCTTTGCAAAGAACTGTGTCAGCCCGCCTGGGCGTTCCTGGCTACAGCGTTAGATAAAGATTAAGCCTTTAAAGCGGGCCTGCGGCTTGAGCGGGGGAGCGGGGGAGCGAGATCCGGTCACTGAGTAGCCAAACGAAATCATCTATGCTCCTCCAAACCTCACGGCGTATCGAAGTGAGCGGGGGAGCGAAAAATATCACTCCATGACCCTAAGTTCCCGCTCCCCGGTGAAGCAGAACTCCTGCGTCGTCCGTTTCACCGCTCCGCCGCTCCCGGCCGAAGGCCCGCTCCCCCGCTCCCTGCCCCCACGAAAAAAGCCCCCCCTTCAGTTGAAGAGAGGGCTTTATATAAAGGCAGTTATTACCTATTTAACAATCATTTTATTTCCGGCACTGTATGCTCCGGTTGAAAGGGTATAGGTATATGCTCCGGCGCTCAGTCCGTTGGCATCAATTAGGACTTCACTGTTTCCAGCCTGGAAAACGCCCAGATTTTTCTGGATAACGGTTTGTCCGAGCAAATTGCTGACAGTTAGCACCACTTCTGTTTCTTCAGTCAGGTAAACAATCACCGTTGTTTCATTGCTGAAAGGGTTCGGATAGTTCTGAGAAACACGGAAAATTTCAGCATTTCCTTCGGCAACAGGCTCCAAACCAACACCAGGTCCCTGACCGATTTCGTTGTTCACGATCTTCACCACCGGTACTGCGGCATACATGATCTGGTTTTCAACGATAGGCTGGTTGTTTCCACCTGTAGCATTGTTCTGCAGGTTGGTTCCCGGGGTTTCATCACGTTGCCAGGTAAGGTGAACAAAATCGTCAACACGACGGGCGATGGTCGGGAATGCATCTTCCAAAATTTGTCCCTGTGTTACGTTTTGAGGATCAGACCAGGTCGCGCCACCATCTGTAGAATACACGATATAGACGTCGCGGCAGTTTACGTTATCGATGCTCACGTCTCTTTCACGAGGAGCTGAGTAAGTAACAAATAGTCTGTTTTGGGCATCAACACCCGCTGAGGGCATGGTAACCAACGAAGTATTTCCGGTACGTGCTACGTTTCCTAAAGTGGAAGGTACTTGTCCGTTTTGAAGATTTGCCCATGTTCCTGGTTCGATATCGAGGGTACCGTTCTGGTTCTCATCAATAACACCACCAACCCCTTGGCTCATTCCGCTTGATTCGCTCCAGTGAGCAAGAAGGGCCGTAGCGGGGAAGAATGAAAACGCACCGTCATCGGTAGTATCATCATCCAAAATACGTGAAACACCCCAGAATACGTGGCAGTTTCCGTTGTTATCAATCACAACATCCACCGTTCCGTCATTTGTTTGCGGTGTATCCAGGGCTAATTTCAATCCGTCAAATGGCGCATAGGGGAATGAATCAACAATGGTACGTGTGAATGTATTTCCATTATCCGTTGATTTCCATAAAATGACATCATCTGCCAATCCGCCAACCACAATGGCCACGGTATTTCCGTTTACATCAATGGAGTAACTGTCTCCGCCGCCTGTAAGTATACGGGTTGAGTCGTATCCGGGAAGAACGGTATTCGCCTTGTCCCAGGTATCTCCCCCATCCAGTGAACGGGAATAGAGCATCGGCCCGCGTACCCCGTTCAGGGAGATAACGGTAGAGTAGAGTGGTAGGAGCA
>DQHT01000068.1 GCA_003531115.1 Bacteroidota bacterium
GAGCGCCATTATGGAGATCTGCAGGGCTTAAATAAAGCGGAAACGGCAGATAAATTCGGTGCAGATCAGGTCCATACCTGGAGAAGAAGTTATGATATCGCTCCCCCAAACGGCGAAAGTTTAAAAGACACAGCCGCGCGGGTATTGCCTTATTATGAGGCAGAAATAGAACCCAAACTTAAAGCAGGAAAAAACATCCTCATTGCTGCCCATGGCAACAGCCTGCGGGCACTGATCATGCATATTGAAAAACTAACACCCGAACAGATTCTTCAACGCGAGATCGGTACGGGTCGCCCGATCGTTTATACGTTTAATAGCGATTTGGATGTAACCGATATTCAGTTGTTTTAGGAAGGGGCCGCGCCCGCCGAAGCTTATTGAGAAAATATGGTGTTTCGAATACTTCGAAAAGCGAAGGCGGGTTACGGGTTTCGGGTTTTGGGTTCTGGGTTTGAAATGGAGCATTGGGAAATTTTCAATCTTTAACCTGAAACATCAGCGCCATCATCCTGAGCCTGTCGAAGGATAGGCGAAACGGATCATCAGCGCTTTCAACCTGACCCCACCTATTGCCATATGTTTTGTCCGGTTCACCGGACATTTTTTTTCAAAGCAAACAATTCAACGTAACCCAAAAACTCGATTTTTGTCCTATTTCTAACGGTAATTATCGGGGAGCTTCAATGATAAAACTGAGGAGCAATAGTAGGAAATTTGTTCAACTTTCCTTTTTTCAGGTGTAGCTCATAGACCTCAATTTCCTTAAGAATGCGCGGCATTTCTATTAGAAACTTTTTCTCTAACGATAAAATAAAACGGTCCTGAATTTTATTCTTATCCTTAATCATAGTACAAAGATACGAATCAATTTGGAAGTAGGCATTTAGGCTGTTTGCCTTAACATGAAGTTACCCGGGCCACTCATCGCTCTGTGGGCTAATACCCTGTAGCGCTTCGGTGTACAGCGCCCGCCTAAGTTTTAGCGGAGGCACGTTTCAGACAAAGGGGGTGCGTTCGGCCTATCCTTCGGCATGCTCAGGATGACGGCCCTGAGGATACGGCCCCTCAACCCCTCATCCACTCACCACCTCATCCCCTCACCTCCTCAACTCCTCACCAGCAGTCTGACCATCTCACCATCAGCCGTTTACTCCATCCACCGGATCAAACCATCCACCGGCTTCCTCACCGAAGGCGGAATCACCCCTTCCGCCACTCCTGCTAAGAAGTAACCGAGTGCTTTTTCATTTTCGGCAAGTCCGAACCAGTCATGCATTTCCTCTCCGAAAATGCCATTTCCGGTGCTCCAGTACCCGTGGTAGCCCTGGTCCTGGAGGCTTAACCAGAAATTTTGAACGGCAGCCGCTGTGGCACAGGTTTCTTCCACTTCTGGAACAAGTCCGGAATAATGGCAGGCTAATACCAAAATATGGCTGGATTTGCGCATGAGGTCAAATTTGGCTGCGTTCACATCGGTCCAGGCTTCTCCCTTGGCTTCGGTATTTCGTTTGGCCATCATTATCCATTGGTCAACGAGTTTGTTCATTGGATCACCCGAATAAACGATAAAGCGCCAGGGTTGGGTGCGTTTATGGGTTGGCGCCCAGTTGGCGGATTCAAATGCCTTGAGCAAGGCTTCTTTGGGTATGGACTGTCCGCTGAATTGGCGCGGGTAAACAGATCTTCTTTGTAGCAGTATATCCTGAACTTCCATTAGTTTCCTCTTTTGCTGTGTTTGTACCCTTTCTCCAACAAATATTTCACCACCTTATCGCGCTGGTCGCCTTGTATCACGATCTCACCATCTTTGGCAGAACCACCTGTGCCGCAATAGGTTTTCAGTTTTTTTGTCAGCTCTTCTTTGTCATCCTGGCTGCCAATATAATTATGGACGATGGTTACATCCTTGCCTCCACGTCCTTTACGTTCCAGCATGACCCGTAATTTTTGCTGGTCGGGGGCAAGGGTTTCCTCTGAAGATTCGTCGAAGCCCTGGTATTCATAGTCGGGGTCGGTCGAAAAGACAATGCCGTCGCGTTTTTTATTTTTATTACTCATGACTCTTGCAAGTTACGTTTCCTCTTAATTCCCAGGGAAATGATTTTTAAGCCCAGGGGAAGGATACGAGGAAAACGGGATAAGATGCGCAGTAAACGGGTGTTTTTTCTAAACGTTTTCCCGAATTTTTTATAGATGGATCGGTCATAAGCACGGTTAACCGAGGCCGTGAAAGGCTGATCTTGCCAGTTTTTCCGGATATGATCAGCGGCCATCATTCCACTGAGCATGGCCGTATCAATTCCCGCCCCGGAAACAGGGTCGATCAGGGAAGCGGCATCTCCACATAAAAGAAAACGATCTCCGCTTAGTTTTAATCGCCGCGTTCCAATAGGGAGTCCCATTCCCTGGGGTTTGGAAATGGCTTTCGCATGGGCAAAGCGTCTTTTTAGTTCCGGGAACTCATCGATCACCGTATAAAGGGCTTTTTCGAGATTAATTTTCCGTTTTGAAATGGTTTTTGAAAGCATGCCAAATCCGACATTATACAAGTTGTCGGCCACCGGAAACAACCAAAAATAACCGGGCATCATTTTCCTGGAGAAAAAGAATTCATTTCGTGATGGATCGCTTCCGTCAATACCACTAAAATAGATACGTACCGCGCCACAGAAGTGGTTTCTATCCATGCTGAAACCTGCCAGTTTTTTGGCAAGGATGGAATGTGCTCCGTCGCAGGCTATAACGATTTTTCCTTTGAAGACCCGCTCTTTACTTATTAGGCACACCCCATCCTCGGTAATGTTAACATCGTCAATCGGAGTAGCACATAAAATTTGCGTGTTCGTATGCTGTTTAACCAAATCGAGCAGGTAATGATCAAAGTCCAGCCGCGGAATATTCCAGGCTTCGAGTTTCCAGTCAAAGGTGGCTTCTATACCTTGAGGGGCAACAACGCGGGAATGGCTGATCTTGGATTTTCGGGACAGCTTGCGCAGTTCGGTAACATAATTTGGATCCAACGTATGAAGCGCCCGGATGGCAGGGGCGGGGATGGCATCGCCGCAGATCTTGTCGCGGGGAAAATCAGCCTTGTCGATCAATGCAACGCTAAGTCCGGCATCTTTTAAGGCCAGTGCACAGGCTGTTCCTGCAGGTCCGGCACCCAAAATAAGGACATCGAATTCCTTCGTGTCCAAACTCATTTTTTAAAAACGAAATAAACGGCTAAAACCAAAAAACCGAAACCGACCAGGTGGTTGAGCCTGAAGGTTTCAGTTTTAAATAGTATTAAGGCTAAGAAGGTGAAGACCACAAGGGTGATAACCTCCTGAATGACTTTGAGTTGCCAGAGGTTAAAAGGTCCGCCATTACCCGCATATCCAATGCGGTTAGCCGGAACCTGGAACATATATTCGAACAAGGCCAGTCCCCAGCTGATCAAAATGATCGCTGCGATGCCGAGTTTCCCGAAAGCCGGCCAGTCTTTGAATTTTAAATGCCCATACCAGGCCAGAGTCATAAACACGTTCGACACTACCAGGAGCAGGATGGTAAGTACAGCTCTACTCATGTAACAAAGAACGGAATTTTTGACTAACGGATCATGTAAAGTCCAAGAGTCAAACGCGCATACGGCCACCAATATTGGTTGTATTCATTGGGGAATACAGTGATGTCGTAATAGTTTGTCCTTTCTATTCCTCCGCCTACGGAAAACGTAAACAATTTTGGGGCCCGGTATTCAAAGGCCAAACCGACCCGTGGTGAAACACTTTTTAATTCGAGGTCACCGTCAAATTCCCTAAGAACCGTTTTGAATTTGGTACCAACACTAAGCCCAATTGATGAACTTTGGAGACTGGGTTTAAAATGGAATTTTACTGCCATTTCAAAACCAAAAAGGCCTGCTGTACCTTGTAATCCGATATTCGAACCCACATAACGCTCATAATCGAAAGCTACAACTCCCATTTTTAAAGCCTGTATGGAAAAGGCATTTCTTCCTTCGGAATAGTCACGGTTTTTTTCATTTCCACCGCCACCGCTGTTCCCTCCTCCGCCACCACTTTCCTGGGCATGAAGAGTCACTGTCGCAGATACTGCGAGTACTAAAATCCAGATATTTTTCATGTCAGTTTTAGTTATTGGTGTCGATCGACATGTTCCAGATTTGATACTTCTGCGTTTTGTTTCCTCTACCGGAAATGAAATAAATACTTTTCCCATCCAATGCCCATTCCGGACTGGCATCATGTGCGGGGTGGAAGGTAAGTTGGGTGAGTTTGGTGCCGTCCATATTAATGATATACAGATTGAGGTTTGACCTGCTGTTTTTTGTAGCGGGAGTAGCTCCAACGAGGATCAGTCGTTTTCCGTCAGGTGAGATTCTGGGATTAGAAAAGCCGATCTTTCCATCACTTACGATCATGGTTTCAGAGCCAGTTGTCAGGTCAAGCAACCATATTTCTCCTCTTTTGGAGGATTTGTTGTTTCGGGTTACCAGGATACGTTTATCGTCAATAGGGCAGGGATTAAATCCTTCGCTAAACTGCGTCATCACAGAGCTTTCTCTGTTGAACGTCCAGATATTGTAGGTTTTGGAGTCGCCGGCTTCTTTTACGAAGAATATTTCTTTTCCGTTTTTAGAAAAAACCGGCTGTGTTTCATTGGCTACACTCGCGGTGATCTGCTGAACAGCAGAGCCTTCCCTTGAGTTTATTTGGTAAATATTATAATCTCCTTCTGAATAGTCGGAAAAGATCAGGTGTTTGCCATCAGGGGAATAGTTGGGAGAAAGCACCCCGTTTTTAAAAGTACGCTGCGTAGTTGATTTGCCACCCTTTGTATCTCGGATAAAGATATTCGTGTTTTTTGCTCCGGCACCACCGTCACCGATATAGGCCAGATTATTACCATCTGCCGATACGCATAAAAATTGGTTGGTACTCCAGGTAATAGCGGTGGAATAGCTGGAAACAGAAGGTCCGAATACGTTTTCAGATTCTTCGGTTACCTGAATAAAACGGATACCTCCTTCTTCGGCCACAGATACCTGGCTCATTATCGCTGTATTTTGGGGAACGACGGTACAATTACTTAAAGGTAGTACCAGAATGGCGAGACCTAATGATATTAGTAGTTTATTTTTCATGGTGCAGGTTTAATCATTTTAAATAAAAGAAATTCAATGAACTAAGTTGTGCAATACTATATTCGATTTATATATTTAGTACTATTTCTTAAAATAATATTGTTAAACACGTGGAAACAAGCTGTTTATAAATTTGGATTTCAAGGAATCGGAAAAGTTTAATTCATCCTTTGGCAAGAATCTCAATGTTTTTACGTTCCCATTCAGTACAGGAACACTTATTGAACGATTACCTATATTATGCAAGCGCCGTACAATGAAATAACCATTCAGTCCCTGCTCCGGAAGCTCCGGATCTTCAATAGGGAAATTGGCGAATACGAGCTCTTCGCCATAACAGAGAATTTCGATTATGTGGTCAAGCTCTCCAATGGGAAAATTCTTATCACCATAGAAGAACTTCAGGAGGATGAAAAAGACGCGTTGACCACGGAGAGTCTTGTAGTTATTGCCAAACGTTTTGTGCCTTCGGGACAAACCATGACGGCTCCTCCGCAAGCGGCTGTAGAAACAGAGGTCAGTCAGGGACCTGCCGTAAAAACAACGATTTTCTGGACGATTCTGGCTGCGGGACTGGTCATTATGCTGATCCTGGGAGGACTCGGTTATGTGGATGTGGTCAACAAACAGGCAAAACCGATAGCAAGGAAAACGGTCGAAACCTATAAAGAAAAAGTCATGACGATCGGCGAAATCGAAAGGGCAAAACCATTGCAGTTTTTACTTTTAAGGTCAGACTACAAAAAGAACTTTTGGGGTACAAAGATCAGGCTACAGTGTTCCGTTAAAAATACTGCGACGGTGGTTAGTTACAAAGACGTGAAGCTTCAGGTAACCCATTATTCGGATACCAAAGCGATACTTGGAACCCGGGAATATATTCTTTTTGATAATTTTCCGTCTCAATCTGAGAAGGAGCTGGAGCTTAAGATCGAGAACCTGAAACATACCGATTCGATCAGTTGTAAGATCCTTAGTGCGAAGGTGGATTAGGAGCGTCCCTAAGTCTTCCCTCCCTCCCTCCAATCCTCCCTGCTTTTTTTTACCTTTGCCCTGCCCAACTTGAAATTGGGACCGTTTTTTATGAAATTATACAATAAGGAAAACCGTGAGGTCCTCAAGGAGAGGATCTTGCATTCGGAAGAGAAGCGTAATACCGTTTCCTTCTACAATTATTACCAACTCAAAAATCCGGCATTCGTCCGCGATTATCTCTTTATCGAATTCGACAAATTAGGTGTGCTGGGCCGTATTTATGTGGCGCACGAAGGCATCAATGCACAGGCTTCCGTTCCACAGCAAAATTGGGATGCCTTTGTTTCCTTTATGGATAGCGTTGATTTCCTCCACGGACTTCGGCTCAATACAGCTGTTGAAAACGACGACCGTTCCTTTTTTAAACTTATTGTACGCCTCAAAGACAAGATCGTAGCGGATGGATTAAACGACGCCACCTTTGATGTTACGGACAAAGGAACCCATCTCTCGGCCGAAGCCTTTAACGCCATTACTGAAAATCCGGAAACCATCCTGGTTGACATGCGCAACCACTACGAATCAGAAGTGGGGCATTTTGAAGGAGCCTGGTGTCCGGATGTGGATACTTTCCGCGAACAATTGCCCCTGGTGGTGAATGAACTGGCGGATAAAAAAGACAAGCCTGTGGTGATGTACTGCACAGGAGGCATTCGCTGCGAAAAGGCAAGTGCCTGGCTTAAGCACAATGGTTTTAAGGATGTGTACCAGCTGGAAGGTGGCATCATCAAATATGCCCGCGATGCTAAGGCCCAGGGACTTCCTATCAAATTCCGGGGGAAAAACTTTGTATTCGACGAGCGCCTTGGAGAAAGGATCAATGAGGAAATTATCGCCCATTGCCACCAATGCGGCGAACCTGCTGATACCCACGTTAACTGTGCCAACAAGGCGTGTAACCTTCTGTTCATCCAGTGCAAAGCTTGCGGCGAAAAAACGGAAATTACTTGCTCCCCGGAATGTCACGCTATTGTCCAATTACCTGAAGAAGAACAGGTCATCCTTCGCAAAAACAGAGATCCTGGCATCCGGATATTCTCAAAAGGCCGATTCAGGGAGTCCATAGACCATAGACCATAGACCATGGCTTTTTCTCGATTGTAATTTGCTATGGTCTATGGTCCATAGTCCATCGTCTAATGCTCCTTCCACGCACGAACCCCCGCCCGAATCGGAATGCCGAGCCGATTCTCCAAAGGCGGGATCGGACAGGAATAGCGGCTATTGTAGGCGCAATAGGGGTTGTATGCCCGGTTAAAATCCAGGACTACCGTATCTTCCAAAGGACCGTAGATATCCATATAACGGCCTCCTCCATAGGTTTCAAAACCATTGGTGGAATCGTTAAAGGGAATAAAATAATAGTTTTCATAACCGGCCTTTTTGCTCAGGTCCAGGTTTTTATAGACCGATAATTCAAGGGTTTGTCCTTGCAGTTCAAAGTATAAGATCCCATGCTTCACATACCGGGGAAGCCGATCGGTGGTGGTGGGCATCAGAAAAGGTTTTTCATCGGGGGTGGGCTTAAACTGTGCATTGACCACATAGCTGCCGTCAAAAGGAAAATAGGGGAGTCCGGTAAAATTTTTCCGATCCTTCTCTGTTAGCGGAGAATGTTCAGGGTCAGCGAATTCAGCATCAGTGGCATGGCGCAGTGAATCATTGAGCAAGCGCAAGGAAGCCGTATCGGACTGCGCGGAACTAAACATCCCGAAAAATAGCAGAAAACTACTCAGCGCCGCTTTCACTCTTAACAGATTTGGAAATCGCCTCAACATCGGTTACACCTCCGGAAACAATAAACTTCATCAACTCTGAAGAATTTCCTTTCAGCGGTTTGATCTTTTCCTTAGGTACCAAAAAGAGGTTTCCTGAAAAGTTATACGAATGGGGAAAATACACCGCTACCAGCCCTTCAAGTTGGATCGATTTCAGATTTTTACTGGTAACAAAGCCCAGTTTATAAATGCCATTGGTCATTTCTACGGCTACACCTTCGGTAAACTTCTTTTTATCCCCGACAAAGGCTTCAATAAAGTCCTTGATCATGGAATAGATCACCTTGATGCCCGGCGTTTTTTCCAGAACATGATCAAAAAAGTCGATCAATTGTTTAGAGATCAGCCCCTGTCCGATAAACCCAATAAAAGTAATAAAAGAAAGCACAATGACCACTCCCAATCCCGGGATGGTAAATCCGAAAAAATATTGGGTGTCAATAATGCCGTCAATAAAGGTAAATGCACTATAAATGACATATCCCGTTCCCCAAATAGGAAGGGAGATCAGTAAGCCGGCAAGGAAATAATTAAAGAGCCGGCGAAAGGTTAAGGGTTTTTTAAAAGTCATGATTGACGAAGTTTTATAAGATCTTTTCCGATGTCGCGGCGGTAATATTTTCCTTCAAAAATAAGCTGTTCTGCCGTGGCAAAGCTATCAGCAAGGGCATTCTCCAGGGTGTCGGCCAGGCTGTTGATGGCAAAAACCCGACCTCCGTTGGTCACGATCCCGTCCTCCGATTTTTTAGTTCCTGAATGGAAAACCATCGAAGGGGTTGGATGATCCAATCCCTGAACAATTTTTCCTTTAGCGTAAGATTCAGGATATCCTCCGGAAACCAGTACAACAGTGGCGGAAGTTTTAGGGCTGATCTTGATTGATTTTGTTCCCAGGGTCTGCTCGCAGCTTGCCAGGAGCAATTCGAGCAGGTCGCTTTCCAACCGGGGTAGAACAGTTTCGGTTTCAGGATCCCCCATGCGCACATTGTATTCGATCACAAAAGGGTCGCCGCCCACATTCATGAGACCCAAAAAGATAAAGCCCCGGTAATCGATGCCATCTTTTTGCAAGCCCGAAATAGTAGGCTTTATAATACGCTCTTCCACTTTTTGAAGAAAAGAAGCATCCACAAAAGGCACAGGTGAAATAGCACCCATTCCACCGGTATTCAGGCCGGTATCGCCTTCTCCGATGCGCTTGTAGTCTTTTGCTTCCGGCAAAATAGCGTAGTTCTTTCCATCGCTCAGCACAAATACCGAAACTTCTATCCCTTTTAAAAATTCTTCGATTACCACCCGGGCAGAAGCTGCTCCAAATTTGGCATCGGCAAGCATAGCATGCAATTCGGCTTTCGCTTCTTCCAGGGTTTCAGGGATCACAACACCCTTGCCGGCCGCTAATCCATCCGCTTTCAGCACATAAGGCGCCTCCAGGTTCTCTAAAAAGGCTTTCCCCTCCTCCAGGGTAGTAGCGTTAAACGTTTTATAAGCAGCGGTAGGAATATGATGCCGGGCCATAAAGGCTTTAGCGAAGTCTTTGGATCCTTCCAGCATGGCTCCCGCTTTTTCAGGTCCTGCTACATGGATATGACGGAGTTTGGGGTCATTTTTAAAATAGTCGACAATACCGGCAACCAGGGTGTCTTCTCCTCCGGGAAGGAGAAATCCGATCGCATTTTCAAGACAAAATGCCGCGATGGCCGGAAAGTCGAGAATATCCAGTGAAATATTTGTTCCGTATTGAGCTGTACCAGCATTTCCCGGGGCGATAAAGAGCTGCTCGTTCAGAGGACTTTGTGAAATTTTCCAGGCAAAAGCATGTTCCCGACCTCCGGAACCAAGGATTAAACTATTCATGGCACAAAATTAGACCATTTTGGCTAGCCATAAAGCGACTATTTCACGGCGCTTTGGCAAATTATATTAATTTTACCGCCCATTTATAAGCGCTGCAGTGCATGATTGAATCGATAATTAAAGGAATTTCCAAAATATTTGGAAACAAATCAGACCGGGATATCAAAGACGTACTCCCCCGGATCGGGAAGATAAATAGCCATTTTGACTCCTACGCTTCACTCAGCAATGATGAGCTGAGAGCCAAGACGGCAGAATTTAAGTCGCGTATAGCTGACTATCTGTCAGATTTAGAAAAGGAAATCGGAGGACTCAAAAAGAGGCTGGAAACCGAGTTGGAGATGGACCTGGGTGAAAAGGAATCCATCTATACACAACTCGACAAGCTGAAAAAAGACCGTAATGCCAGGCTGGAAGATATTCTTGATCAACTCCTTGAAGAAGCCTTTGCCGTAGTAAAAGAAACCTCGCGGCGTTTTAAAGAGAACACGGAGCTCCTGGTAAATGCGACGGATTTCGACAGGGATCTGGCCGCACGTAAGCCCTTTGTAGAGATCAGAGGGAATAACGCAGTATGGAAAAATCAATGGGATGCGGCAGGAAACCTGGTTGAATGGGACATGCTTCATTATGACGTTCAGCTCATCGGTGGTATTATCCTCCATCAGGGAAAGATAGCGGAGATGGGAACGGGAGAGGGAAAAACCCTGGTATCGACCCTGCCTGCCTACCTGAATGCCCTGAGCGGATACGGAGTGCATATTGTAACGGTGAATGATTACCTCGCACGACGTGACTGCGAATGGAACGGGCCTCTGTTCCAGTTCCACGGATTGAGCGTGGACTGCCTCGATTATACCCAGCCGAATTCTCCCGAACGGAGAAAAGCCTATCAGGCCGATATAACGTACGGTACCAATAACGAATTTGGTTTCGATTACCTGCGCGATAATATGGCCAGGGATGTGGAAGACCTGGTTCAACGCGAACATCATTATGCCATGATCGATGAGGTGGATTCGGTATTGATCGATGATGCCCGTACTCCCCTGATCATATCTGGTCCGGTGCCCAGGGGCGACCAACACGAATTTGCCGAGCTGAAACCGCGTATTCAACGTTTGGTCGATGCACAGAAAAAATACCTGAATACCGCGCTTGCAGATGCCAAACGTTTGATAGAAGCAGGTGACGAAAAAAACGGGGGTATGCAACTCTTCAGGGCATACCGCGGTTTGCCAAAAATGAAGCCCCTGATCAAATTCCTGGGTGAACCGGGAATGAAGGCCATCATGCAAAAAACGGAGAATTTCCACCTTTCTGACAACCAGAAGGAGATGCCTAAGGTGGATGCCGAGTTGTATTTTGTGATCGATGAAAAAAACAACAGCATTGAACTCACCGAAAAAGGAATTGAACTGATCACCCAGTCGGGAGAAGATACCAGCTTTTTCGTATTGCCCGATTTTGGAAGCGAGATCGCTGAGATCGAAAAATCGGAACTGGATGAGGAATCAAAACGCAAACGCAAAGAAACCCTGATTCAGGATTTTAGCGAAAAATCGGAACGTATCCACTCCATCAACCAATTGCTCAAGGCTTATTGTTTGTTTGAAAATGATGTGGACTACATCATTGCCGATGGAAAAATTAAGATCGTCGACGAACAAACAGGTCGTGTTTTGGATGGACGGCGTTATTCGGATGGACTGCACCAGGCGATCGAAGCCAAAGAAAACGTAAAAGTTGAGGCAGCTACCCAAACCTTTGCAACGGTAACCCTCCAGAATTATTTCCGGATGTACCACAAACTGGCCGGTATGACCGGTACTGCAGAAACTGAAGCCGGTGAATTATGGGACATTTACAAACTTGAAGTTGTTGTTATCCCAACCAATCGCCCAATCATCAGAAAAGATAAAGAGGATTTGGTTTACAAAACCAAACGCGAAAAAT
>DQHT01000143.1 GCA_003531115.1 Bacteroidota bacterium
CCGGGGAGTTTGTAGGCATGGTAGCAGATGATCCAGACTGTAAAATTGACCTGAAAACTTTCCATTGTGAGATACTGAACGACCACGAAGCACTGAAGAAAGAACAGGACGCTTACAAAGATATTCAGGTCATCCGCAAGCTGGACAATACGATGGTGCATTTGGTGGTAAGGAAAGGGTAACCCATCTTGCAGCATATGCCATAGGATTTAACCCATTACAGCTATCCACCCATAACAAACTGACAATCTGATCTTTGATTTCTTCGAAGCGCTCATTTGGGCTTGACTATGATTTGCCTTACCTTGATGGCTTTCCTGATTTCTTTTTCCTTGTTTTGATATTTGAAGTCGGAGTAGATCAATAAAAACCTGTCTGGCCCCGTAGCGAGGAGCCCTGTGTAACCACACGAAACAGTTACTTTCTCATTATCAAAAGGCAGCATTTCAAAAGGATCGGTCCACTTTTCTCCTTTGCCATCTATGCAAAAACGCATTTGCACACCTGGGCGGCCGGAAGTCAATACAATTATTCCATTCTCCAACTGCAGCAGTCGTGGCAGCACACCAGCCTGAGTGAAAGACTCAGGCTTACTCCAGGTAACACCCATATCTGTAGAGCGACTGAAGTACATTGGATTAAGATTACCGGTTCGCATCACACATAGGAAAGATCCATCGGAAAGGATTTCAAAAGCAGGTTCAGTGAAACCCAGTACATGGTTTTTATCCCCGTTGGGATCCGCTTTGAGATCCGGGATATAAGGGATTCTTCCCTGAATCTCCCAGGTACGCCCATTGTCTGTTGAGCGATAAAAAAAGACTCCTGACGGGTCTGTATGACCCACCTTTCCCAAAAGAAAGCCCGGATAAATGCCAGCAATAATAGCGTTGTCTGACGCGATACGCATGTCACCCCACCAGACAATAGGGAATTGGCCTCTAAGACTGTAACGCACTGCCTGAGAATCGTTCAGAACAGCATGCTCATGCGTCCAATTTGCTTCTCCTTTGTTGAGACGGTTGATGTAAACCCCCTGAAGCTCAAAAGGAAGCTGGTCGAGTTTATAAAAAGTAAATTCTCCAGCTTTCGAACTACCGGTGGCCAGGGATGCCCCTACCGATTTTGGAAGTTGGATATCTTCCACCTTTAAAGCTGGTGGCGTGTAGATGGCTATTCTTTCTCCGTCAGGCAATATCAAACCATCTCCTGCAACAGGTTCCTTCCCGACTACACTCCATGATTTGCCGGTGTCTTTAGAAAGAGAAAAACTATGGTTCTCCTTTCCGTAACTTTCCATTTCATCATCTGACATATTCCATTTCGCAACCACCGCATTATCCAGACTCCGATAAATTGTGGGAAACTGAAAAAAGCCCCATCTTTCAGGTTTCGCCGCTACGTCAATAATAGCTGGATCTCCCAACCTGACGGTCAACACTAGCTTGCCGTCCCGTTTATATTCAATATTGCCGGCTTCATATGCGGGTATGCCAGCTTTTACATTCGTACCTATATCAAACCCGGCTTCGTTCCACTGCTTCGAAGCAAGGTCAGTTTTAGAAGACACTTTACATCCCAACAGCACTACACTTAATAAAAACCCAGTAAAAATTTTCATTCGCAATTTTTAAATTTATTACTCCAATTAACTGTTAAAAAACCAACTCTGTATAGCTATTGCCCACGGTAATCCTGCTCATTCAACTTGATTCTCAGTCTTCCGTGACCAGTTGTAATCCATAATTCGCCAGGTTTAGCTTCAAAAATAAAAGGATAAGACAACCATTTTTTACTGTCCCATGCATTCTTAAACGGATAAACGGACCGCCTCCTCTTAAACCTTTAAGTTTCTCCATATTTGAAGGTACTCAATGTCCGGACGATGTTACTGCCCCTTTTTCGGGATGACCATTTTTAATTTTTATAGTATTGTTGATTGTCTTAAAGCTAAAAAACGACATTAATAATGCAAGTGTAATTATTGATCCTCCTTTCATAATTGAATTAATATTCTTTCATAAAAAATTTAAATAAATAAAATTGAATCATAACATCTGATTCAATTTTATTTGGACTTAAGGTTATTTATAAATCCAATTCAGACTCAGTTTTGTGACCCGAGTGATAGCCAGGCCTGTCCCTTTCGGACCATTCCCTGCACAATATCCCAACAAGACGTTCTTCCCTGAAAAATGAATCGCGATATAACAATACCACTCATCGGGGTCAACTTCGATATTTTTTATCCTTTCCCATATTCTGCCTTCGTCTTTTGATATCGCCACCGTAAGTGGTGTGCGTTTACCTTCTATCGCCGGATCATCTCCACTATTGTTGTTCCAAACAAGTAATAAATCGCCGGTTGAAGGAATTCTCGCAATTGATGCCGGTGACACTGGTGATTTAATATTACTGCGTTCAACAGAACTCCATGTCATACCTTTGTCTTTCGAATAAGAGAGACATTGAACACTTAAGCTGGAGAACAATGTTTTTTGAAGGTTGTACAATATTCGGGGAAAGAACTTTACATCCCAACAGCAATGTAATGATCCCTACCAGCAAACTTATACTAATTGTTTTACCCATAACCCATTCAATTTCACATACAATTATCTCGGAGTAACGATAATTTCTCGCACTTTGATTGCTTTTCTGATTTCTCCAGCCGGGTTTTGATATTTAAAGTCGGAATAGATCAACATAAATCTGTCCGGTCCCGTAGCAAGCATCTCGGTATATCCACATGAAACCTCATCTTTTTCGTTTTTAAATGGCAGCATTTCAAATGGGTCTGTCCACTTCTCTCCTTTTCCGTCGATGCAAAAACGCAATTGTACACCAGGTCGACCCGAAGCCAGCACAATTACACCGTTATTCAGTTGCAACAGGCGGGGCAGAACGCCAGCCCTGATAAATGGTTCAGACCTGGTCCAGGTGACGCCCATATCCGTGGAACGACTGATGTACATCGGACTGTCTCCCAGGCCATCAGTGGTCCGCAGCACACAAATGAAAGTACCGTCGGAAAGAATTTCAAAACCAGGTTCCGTGAAGCCCAGTGCAAGACGTTTATTCCCATTGGGATCGGCTTTCAGGTCAGGATCATAAGGTATTCTCCCCTGTATCTTCCAGGTATGCCCTTCATCTGTGGAACGATAAAAAAACACACCCGACGGATCCACTTTACCCTTTTCATTCAGATAAAATCCGGGATAGATACCCGCAATAATTGAACCGTCAGCTGCGACGTGCATATCGCCCCACCAAACTACAGGAAACATANNAATCGGTGTAACGTACTGCCTGTGGATCTTCAAGAACATTGTGCTCACCAGTCCGCGTGATTTCTCCTTTGACTACCCGGTTAAGGTACACCCCCTGGAGCATCCCAGGCAAATCGCTAATCTTATAGAAGACGAAATTTCTTCCGTAGGCTTCTTTACATGCCCCAACGGCTTTAGGTAGTTTAAGCGTTAAGGTATCTATTGCAGCGGGTGTGGATATGCCGATCAGGTCGCCGCCTGGCAAAAGCAATCCCCTTCCCAAAGGGGCGCTTCCCTCAGACGGACTCCAGGTTTTGCCATTATCCAGTGAAACAGCCAGGCCATTAGCTCCCTTACCATAACTCGTCACTGCGTCTGCAGCCAAATTCCATGTTGCAACCACTGAACGGACGTCCAGGCTTCGATAAATCGCGGGAAACTGAAAGAATCCCCAAGTTTCAGGCTTCGTCGCCACGCTGACAACAGCAGGGGTTTCCAGCCTGACGGTCAGCAAGAACTTGCCATCCCATTTATAGGCAATTCTGGTATTTTCATATGCGGGTATGCCAGGTTTGATATCCGAATAGAGGGAATGGCCAACTTCCTCCCATGTTTTGGTGGCATGTCCGGTTTTTGTAGACGTACTACATCCAAACAAAGTGACACATATTAGAATATTAAAAACTTTCATCATCTATGATTTAAAATTATTGGAACTTAACCTGATTAATTCATAAAAATAAAGAAAAGCTTATTTCACCTTGATTTTGAATGACCAGGCATAACTGCACGAAGTGGGACGTGGTTTCTGCGGCGGATAGGTGATGGTCAATCCGTTGGATTCATCCCATTTCCATTCTAGATCGCCCGGAACTCCCAGCATCGTAATTTTGGAGCCTTCAACAGGTTTTACCGATTTCAGTTTGAATTCCGTACCCTGCCATTTAAGGAAGATTGCATAAATATTGTCTCCTTTCGAAGTAAAGCAGGCGTCTCCTTCCTCCTGTACCTTCCAGTAGCGGGTTCCATAAATGGCTTCACCGTTTGTTTTGAGCCACTCACCCAATTTCAAAAGCGGGCATTGCTCATAATCTGGAATTACACCGGCAGCCGTAGGGCCGACATTGATATCGAAATTGCCATTCTGGCTTACTCCTTTGATCACTTTATCGATGAATTGCTTCGGCGACAGACAATCTTCCTGATCGGTATCCTGATTGTAGCCAAAGGTTTTGGAGATTCCCTGCCAGTATGACCATTTGTGCGTCAGCAAGCCTTCATTGCTTTTATCGAAACCGTATTCCACATTATACAAATCGCCATGTTTGCCTCTATCTCCTGCTCCAAACCGGTCGTTAACAAAAACTTCCTGATTACGTTTGGCAGCTTCGTTATAAAAGTAGGCCACCACCTCTTTCATTTTCCAGAACGATTCAGGGTGATCCCACTCTCCGTCAAAGTAGAAAAAGTCCGGATGGTACAAATCGATCAACTCTTTAATCTGCGGAACCATCAAGTCATCAACATAATTGTTTACTTTTTTTGAGCCTGCATAAGGAATATCTTTCCCGGTATAAAGCGGATTATACCATTCAAAAAGTGAGTAATACAACCCGACTTTTAAGTTTTCCTTACGTCCGGCTTCGAAAAACTTCTTAAGCAGATCTTTTTTCGGACCCATTTTCATCGCATTACGATCCGTATACTTCGATGGCCATAAACAAAACCCGTCATGATGTTTCGAGGTAATGAAAATATAATTTGCACCCATCTTTTTAGCAAATCTGGCCCAATCGGTGGGATTGAATTTTTCAGCTTTCCATTTCGGAATAAAATCGTCATAAGCAAAGTTCTCGCCATAGTTTACCCTGTGGTAACTGAATGTCGGATTACCCTTTTCGTGCATCCTGTTGCCATACCATTCGGCATAAGAGATCCCCTTATCCCGGGGAGCCCAGGCAGGAACTGAATAAACGCCCCAGTGCATGCTCAGTCCGATTTTGGCATTGTCGTACCATTGCGGCATTTTATGACTGTCGAGTGATTCCCAGGTTGGTTTATAAGGCCCTTGTGCTGTCACCTTCATTAAAGCAAAAGCTCCATTAAATAAACAAACAATAAAAAGCATTCTTACCCACATAATCGTATAATTTATTTAATATAATGACATTTTTTCTGCGTTCTTCCCATTGCTATTAAAACTATTCTCATTTTCTACTTATTTCTTGATCCGAAAATAATTGAGTTAATAATTTTAATGTTTGATTGTTTCCCGCATGTGCGGGAAAACTTCACCCTATCTGCCCTGCCTGCCCCGGTTCTTCGGGGATATATCGAGGGTCGTTTCATCCGTATATAATTCGTTTTTTAATCCCGCACTTGCGGGATGACAGTAAATATTCATTTCTATTGATGTTTAATCAAATCACGGTTATTTCATCATATATGATTTAAAACTATTTGAACTCTCTACTTTATATCAATCTCGTACCATACAGTTTCATACGCTGCCTTCAGGACGATCTTTGAACCTCCGCCCTCCGCTTTCGTAACGGGAACTTCTATCTTCCGGTTTCCCTTCGGATCGAGTGCGAAACACTTGGTCTTGTTTGGGTTTGAAGGTAGCGTGATTGAGGCAGGGATGACTTCAATGCAAACAGGACCATCTCCCCACTTATCACGTATCGTAATCTCTTTATCTGACACGTGTTCGATGGTCATTCCTTTATTTTCTGAGACGCCCGTGGCTGTCAATAGCAGATTTGCCGGACGGCCTGATTCTCCAAACCCGGTGGCATTGCGTGAAACGAGCGAAAGGGTGGCCCAGTCGAGGCGGGTCTTTCCAATTAAAAGAGTAACACTTCCGAGTTTGATCTCCCGATCCTTTGGAAATCCGGTAAATAGTTTGGTATTCGGTGTGTTAACGGTCCAGTATCCAGCTCCGGGCAGTTCCATGTTCCAGGTCAACTCCCCCGTGTCGCTGACAAATACTTTCTGACTGGGGTCAATTTTAGCAACAGTTGAAGGATCAGTACCGTACTTGCCTGATAAATCAACAGCCGTCTTGTGAAGTAAGGTCTGTTGCCAATCGAAGCCGGCGGAGCGGACACTTGCGTAGACAGCTTTGGTTTTCAATAGCCTATCAAAATAGGTGGTGTAATCCATCGCGCCGACAACCATAGACTTCGCCTCCTGTACGTCACCCCTCAGGAAGATAGCGGAACAGGCCGGGAAATGTGCCAGTACATCGGTCCGACCGATCATGTCGAAATAACGCGGATTGATGTTCGGTTCGAAGTTCGGATCGTGGTTATAGGTATATTGAAACACACCGTCCCATCCCTGAAAACGTCCATAGGCACAAAGCATTGGCTGACCTTCCGCTCCGTACTGGTTCGGAAACGGATGGTTGTATTCGCTGACCGTATAAGGTTTGTTGAGTACACGCTGCCCGGCCAGCCCATGGATAGTGGTCATAGAGTTGACCATCGACTCGTTGGAAATTTGCCAGTTATAGCGGTCCTGAAGCAGGTTTGCACCATTCGGGTGCCGCCAGTACCCGTGAATATCGATGTAATCCAGTTCCGCCTGAACATGAGGTGGACTGTAACCGACCTGCGTACCCGAGATTACAGACCTGACCTTTAACTCCTTTTTGAGATAGTCCGAAAGCCCGACCCAGTAGCTCCGCTCAGTATCCACCAAAAACTGGTAAAAATCACGTTTTGCCTGCAAAGGCACATTACCGGCTGTTTTGACAGTTGGTATTGTACTGGTCTCAAGACGCATATTTGGATCAAAATCGCTCTTCGCACCGCTTTGGAATGATACATCATCTATTTCGTAGGTGCCGATTGNNCGGGTCAGTTGGAATTGCGCATTATCGGAGTCATCTGCGGATATGAACGAAAACGAATAAGGTTCCCATGCAGATCCAACTTTAATTGTCTGGTGCAAGCCCATCGAACGCCAGCTTCCATTTGCATCCGCAACTGCCAGGCCAAGCAGCTCATCTCCTGAACCAATTGTACGGCGAATTCTGAATGAGAGGGTGTACGGCTGATTTTTTTTGACCGAAACATTTCTGAATAACTTGGGGAAATAACCATCGCTCAGCCGGCTGACCGTCACCGCGAGCACCCCATTGGCTGTAACACATTCAGCCTCTGCCGCACCGCGGGATAGGATCCATTTTTTTCCGTCCATTACAACCGGCTGCCCGAAGCCACCATCAGTAATCTGCTCATCACGAAACGGCGCAGCCACCGACTTCCATGCCTGCATCAACGTCCCGGTTGAACCGTATTTTTTTCTTAGCCATTTATTCCACTGACTGCGGAATTCGGCGGCGTAAGGATCCGGCAGGCGGTCGATATTCCCCCGGTGGTACTGATCCATGAGTGCGTTTTCGTTGTTCAGTTCGACCATTGATACACACGGATCATCAGTATAACTCAGGCCAGTATATGCATTGATGTGCGTCAGCAGTTTCCGGGCGTACTCCTTTTGCAATTCGATCATTCGTGGTTCGAAGTTGTCGAGCCCTTTGTCGAAAGAAGGCCGCGTATCCTTGCCGGTGAATCCGTCCCGTTCATCCCACCATCGCCCGACATGCAGATTCATATCCACGTAGATACCCAGCTTTTTGAAGGCTGCAATCATATAGTCGAGCCGATCCACCTGGGCGGCATCAAAGTTGCGCTGCGTCTTTGGATCATTGGCGATGATGCCCGTCCATTTCCAATAGGTGTCCATGTGATGCAACCGGACGCAGTTAATGCCGAACCGGGCGAGCCTGGCAGCCAGACGGTCAGCCTGCTCATGAGTCGGGAAGTTGCCCGCCCCTGTCAGGTTTGTTGCGTGCAGTCGTACCGGACCTGCATCATTGACGAACCGCCCATTCTCCACACGAATAAAGCCATGCTTGCCGGCCGGGGCGTCCAGCAGATGCGCCATGTTCGATGCATTGTCAGGTCCGTCATAAGAAATTAAAAAAGGGACCAGCGGCGGAAACTCATCGGGGGCGGGCTTAAAAGCACAGGTGATTAAAAAAAATATTAAAGATAAAGTTATAAACTTCGTCATGGCTCACTAAATTTAAATGGTTTTACGTTTCTCTACACTGCAAATTTAAATATACCCGGATTTTTTACGGCCGGATGGATATCAGGGACGAAAGACATCATCGTCCTGTTTCAGGAAAAATTCACCCTGATGTTGCTTTCCGGATTTGTCTTTCCAGCTCACCCGGTAGCGACCTTTAAAACCGCGAAATTTAACCGTACCGTTTTCACCGGTTCTGACAGTCATTTGGGTTTTCCACTCCCGGTTGATCAGTTTGTCCAACGCATAAAATGATGGTTTGGGTTCCATATTGCGCGTAAACAGACCTGAAACAGACGGCTCTCCCGGTACCCCGCAATCATCAACCACATTCCACCAGGTGATACCCATCATCGGTTTGATACTGAACTAAAAGACATCAATCAATACAATAAATATTCTTAACCGCATTTTGACTTCTTCTGAAATTAAATCTTCTCATACCCGAATCTTCACAACTGTTGACGTAGGATTGACTACCCTCAATTGTGAAATGGGTTTTACCTACTCCGTATTTATTTTACATATTTTCACAAGACTATAAAAACCGTTATGTCTATAACATCAGAGAATCATGGACATAACGGTTTACTTTGCATGGGGCAACACTTAAATCTTGATTTTCGCAGAAACATCAATTTCGTACAATCGGACCTGGTTGCCTGCATACGCAGGTATAAAATACCTCACCTTGCTAGTTACGATTGCTTGAAATTCAGCTCCATATTGAGCATTTGAATTGCCTGTCACCGACACAATATTTTTCCATTCACCATTAATTTCTGCCTGAAAATTAAAAGTAGGTATAGCGTAACCGAAGGTGCCTCCTGATCCAATCCAGGTCTTAAAAGAAAAAATATTGTATTCCTGCCCTAAATCTATTTCAATCCAATGTTCCCCTGTGGCAATACTTACCCATCTTGATTCGTTTGAAATAATGCCGTCAACAGCATTAGTGCCTGAATAACTGGTATTTAATTCATCACTGGTTTTTACAGGTTTATTTAAAGCAACATTGACAATCTGAATAAGTTCAACAGGAGCAAAATCTGTATAAAATGTATCTATTGCCTGTGGTTCAGGAAGAAACAATGTACGATATGACACGGGGTAATCAGAATCGATATTAGATATTTGCGATGTGCTTCCCAGGTCTTCAACTTCAATGATTTTGGTAGCGGGGAGCATTGTCAGCTTATCCTGATAGCTGAATTNNTCCGATAGCTGAATTCAACTGCTATTTCTGTATCATCAATTGAAGGAACCCAAGATATCGTTAAAGCAGACAGAGAAGGTTCAAACATAGCAGACTGGTAATAATGATTTTGTAACGTGGAACGATATCTGTCCCCGTAAACTTCAGCAATTTTCTCATATTTTATAGACCTGTGCCTTCTACTATCTCTTGAAAAGAGATTAAATACATAACTCTTTTCTGTCAGAATTTTACTGTTTTTCCCGATCATCACATCAAAATAATCAGGGGAGGTACGATTTTCAACCGGAACAATCAACGAGTCATTTTTTTGGTCCCAAAAAATTGCAAAGGTTGAGATCATTGGGCTTTTCGTGTAAAGACGGAGCAGTACGCGTTCATCGCCACTAAAAGCATCAACTGAGTCCACTTTAGGAATGTATATCGTTTCGCCGTTCACCAGGTACATCTCGTGAACATCATTAATATTTGTACAATTAACGATAAAGAAAACAGTACATATTAAAGGAAAATATAGAAAAAGTTTTTTCATTTTATTCACAATTTAGAGTTATCGTTTTCCTGTTAAATGATATCATTGTTCAGCCCCCCAAAATCTAATTTCTGCCAGGTTAAGACCTGTCGATCCGCCCCATGATTCAATACAACGGAAACGGATATACCTTACCGGAGAATTTGCAATATCAAATTCATATTCTTCACCAGCTGCAGCAAAAGTTATATCATCGGCGGTAGGCACTGCTCCGGGAGGCAAACCAGATGGGCGGTAAGCTTCCTGGTCCATCATTTTGTACCAACCAATCCAATTGTCTGCATTTGTTGCAGCAGGATCGTCAGTTCCCCAAATTTCAAAATGTTTTGGACTGTGGAGCTGGAAGATCCATGCTTGTCTTGACCAGAATGTGAATCGCGAAATCTTGGCCCGCACCCCAAGATCCATTGTAAAATAGGGATTAGGGGGCCCGGTAGGAGCAATATAAAATACATTATTATCCGGAAGGATGGCATTGTCCCATAATACAGGCATAGCCTGACCAAAAGTCGGATGCAGCAAATATTGGGGTGATTGGGGTAATCCTTTGAATTTGTTTTTATCGAGCTGTATCTCGAATAATGGCTTATGAATACTATAAATGGTATCCGTATAGTTTCCAAATCTGTCGCGTACAAAAGTACCAACAATTACCTGTACAGTATCCATACCTCTGACGGATTTGACAGCATTCGTTTCAGCTGTATAAAAGTTATCAAGGTTCGAAAAATCCCCATCACTATTCTTATCGATTACGCCAACAACAATATTCTCTGCCTGCGGATTCTCCCACAGCACTTTAACTCCTCCCCAGGATGAAAATACCCGCATTGTAGATAAAATGTAATAAATAGGAGAATCCTGTGGCTCGATTTCTACAGACAGGGGTTTCGATTCGTTTTCACTCCGGTCAACAGCGATCAATTTTACAATTGCTTTTTTTGATTTACCAAACCCCTTTAATTTCATTGAATTCAGAAAAAAAGAGGCCCGCTCTTCTG
>DQHT01000089.1 GCA_003531115.1 Bacteroidota bacterium
TGGGCCGCGCCCGCCGAAGCTTTTGTGTTAACATCAGAATTACCGAACTCTACCAAAGCGAAGGCGGGTTATGGGCCGCGCCCGCCGAAGCTTTTGTGTTAACATCAGAATTACCGAACTCTACCAAAGCGAAGGCGGGTTATGGGTTTGGGGTACAGGCGGTGGACCTCCGGGCCGACCGCTTCAACTACGAACGAAAGGGCTGGGTTGTTTCCGAGAGAGCAGGGATTCTCTGAGGGCAAAGGGACACACCATTGGGCAATCCCCGGGGGCGAAGGAGCCGGTCGGCGCAGAGCGCCTGACCGGCAATTAGGTGATGTGTTTCGGTCTATTAATAGTCTGATTTTATGAGCGTGTGTCGAATGTGCGCTAGATTAACCCGTTGCAATGCAACGGGAAAACTCCACTACGAAACCCTCATCAAAAACGCCAAAAAAGAAAAAGGCGTTTGATGATGCCCTGACTGCAATTTCCAAAGTCAAGCCACCCGCGAAAGTTAAGGACGCTAAAACGGGTAAAGCAAAGGAATAAAGTTCTTGATTTGTTTGCTTAGTTTGCGGTTCTAAACTGAACCATATGTCACAAGAATATTCAATTGAGGTTTCTATTCAATCTGTTCACAAGAAGGGAGAACCTGCCCAAATTAGAACCCTTTTGATTAATGATGATTTATTAAGGCCTTCACTTTTACACCCCAATGAAGGCGGTTTTTTGCTCGACAGCATTATCACAATTGAGAATAGAGACTACAAAGTCGTGAATTTTCTTGTCCTGCACACATGGCCCAGCCTCCAAATAAAAATCCTTGTTGAGGAGCACCCCTAAAGCGTTTATTCTTCCTGCAACCGCTTGCAATTCTTTCTCGCAATAATCTTTAGGAGCACCTGTAAGAGGCGAATATAATTGCTAATTGTACACCACTAATGAGAAGCATGAAATATTGATCTAAAGTTTCTTTAGCTTTTGCATAGCGCTCAATAGATTGATTTGCACTAATTATTGAATGCTTAAATCTTGTCTCATTATAGTCTTTAGGCTCCCTCATTTCCACGCTTCGCTCAGTTGGATTTATCATTTTGCTTTTTGTTTTTGTAGATTGCATAGATGAAAGGATTTATTGAAGTGTCCATAGGGATGCAGAACTCACGTATTGTTAATGTTCATCATATTGTACAAGTCGAACCAGATGGACAATATTGTAAAGTAACGCTATCCGTTAAAGACGCTTTTGGAAAAAGCAATGTCGTTTTGAATGTAACCGAAAGCTATACCGAGATTAAGAGAAAAATAGTCTCTGCTACTGCTTAACCCTAACTTCGCCGTTTGCATTTAGATTTGAAAGGGTCATGTTTAAGATTGCCCCCGCATCCAATACGGTCAACCCTTCCAATTCCTTTAATATAGCCCTGATTTTTTGTCGGTTTCGTCTTTTTTCAATGTCGCGTCCTTCATAGCGACAAAATTACGGTGATTATTTAGGGAAATACAAACGTAAACCGCTAAATATTAGCTATTTCGCTGTGTAAAACACTATATAACTGCCATCGAAATTAGGAAACTTTTAATCCTATTCATAAATCTGCTTTGCCAAAAGATACGGGCTACATACAGAAACAAAAAGGACTTCAGTCATTCCGTTTACTTGTATATCTGGCACGATCATTACCCAACAAAACCACAATCCGCAAATTGCCTACATTTCTATTAAGAAAATCATTTTGCAATGATATCTTTTATTTCTTTCTGTCTGTCATGAAAATCAGCCCAAAACGGGTCAAAAATAGCGGTAAAAAAGAAAATCAGAGAGGCGCCAATTAAACCTACAAATATGACTTTAACCGTATTTTTGACGGGAGGAATTTGATTTTTGGTCAAATTCTCCCACATGAAATATCCAAATGTTAAAACAAAGGCTAAAAAATCAACCCACCCTGGCGTTATATTAGACAAAAAATACACATCGTTTTTTCTCAATAAATATCGCACGGATTCTAATATGGGTGGTACAGATAAAAGACATACGAAGCATACTACCAAGTACAAGACACCAATAGCAATCGACCCCGGATTAATTTTACGTCCAAAGACCCAACCCATTGCGGCAAATATTATTGTTACGAGGACGGGGTATTTGTCTGAAACAGCTTCGATTTCGAATATCATCATTTCATTTATTAGCTAAAGCAAACATAAAGAAACACTTATGAAACTGTAAACAAAATTTTCTTCCTATATAAATGACAATAAACTAGCTTCGTTGTGTCAGGTATAAACCCAGTGCTTACTGTAAAAATCAACTTAAACAAATCTGCAAATGACAATATCGAATCAAATTGGGACGGAGGTTTTCCTTTTTACAATTATTCTATTCGGTTCTTGTGGAAAATCGGAACAGCAAATAAGGGAAGAAAAGTATCAAGATATTAAACAAAAAGAACAACAGCTAAAATTAGCCAATGACTCAGCTATCTCATTGCTTAACCAAAAATACAACGCTATTTCAGGTTGGGACAGCTTAGAAATGTTTTCCTTTCAACTGCAGGAAATGTTCGTCGACCAACGCAGACCTATAAGTTTCGAAGGCCGAATATTGGATATTATTAAATCCGACAGCACATATTTGTTAAAAGTTTATAGATCTACCTGGTATTTCCCACCCAAGGATCATTTGGCCTTAATTTCAATTTCAAATGCAATGTTTCCTAGGTTAAAAAAAATGCTCAAACCGGAAAATAATTTTATTGAAGGTTGTTTTGTCTTTGATGTTTCAAGCATAACTTCTTTGTCACCCAAATTAAGCTCAGACCTTGTCAATGGAGAAGATTCTTATTCATATTTGGATTTTGATTTCGAATCAACTCTTTTGATTTTCAAAGGTGATTTGATTGATTTTCATTTAGACCAATCAGCCGTATTCGACAATGAATGGAAGCCAAGTCGGCGATAAGTGCTTCTTAATGATTGAAGCGGTCAGGACCTCCGGGCCGACCGCTTCAACTATGAGCGAACGGGCTTTAGTTGTTCAGGGCGAGCCTGTAATCTTTGATGGCGAAGGTGCTCATGCTCACCATCTGTCAATTAATAACTGTTTATTATTTGAATATTTTGCCCTCGGCTACATTCATATTCCAAGTTGTCCAACTTGTAAGAGATTGTCTCTAATTCCTTGTCGAGTTTTTTCTCTAAATCATACACGGTACTTTCAACCCTAGATGAGACGGAATTAGCTTGTCTTTTCGCCGTGGCTATTTCGGATATGCTATTTGAATCCAGTTTTTGGAAAAGTATTGTGCCTAACACCAAAAAACTGACAACTCCCATTTTAATATTTGGCGATGTTTTTATGGTTGTTAACAAAACCCACAAAATCCAGGCAGCCATGAATCCAGACACTAAGTTTAATCGCTCATAGGCTATTTCCGACACTTTAAAGCCCCCTACAAATACCTCTTTAGATTCAAGCATCTGTAAAACATGTGCATAATGAGTTAAGTACCTACCTACCAATTCCTCGAACTCTGAAAATCCGTAAATTCGTGTCTTGTCAGAATCATAGACGTTTATGCTTTGTATTGAACGTGTTCCGTAGAAAATTATCAGGTATATGCAGGCGACTATTGTCATATACCTGCGCCAATGATTTCTAAGGTGATTATAAATTGGACGAATAAATGAGAGGATTTTTTTCATGGATTGTCTTGGTTAAGTATAACCAAAAGTAACATTACCACCTAGCAAAACAAATAGCCAATAAAACCATGGGTAATATGGTATAGTCGCCTGCAAAGGGGTATATGTGCAACACCATAAATTTTGGGTTCAAACTCACGCCCTCCCCAGTCTCATAACCAAAATCCAACTTTTGAAGCGGTCAGGACCTNNGCCGACCGCTTCAACTACGAACGAACTGGATTGTTCTGGGCAAGCATGCAATACATTAGGAGAAGGTACTCACAACCAGATCGCAATCTGGTGCTACTAGGACATTGCTACAAAGAATTGAATCTTACTTTAACAAAGAATCATTCTCTAACCTATGTTTCAGATTGCCCAATATAAACAGGATGTTTGTTCCTGTTATGAATGATTCAATTCCTGAAACATAATGTACTATTCCTATGAGGACGGGAGTCTTTTCAGCTTCATTATAATGCCACATACCGCCCCCGCTGCAACCAAAGATTGGAGGAGCAGTCTGTTTGATCTGTGATCCTCCACGAAAAACCTTATTTCGGTTAAACCACATTCGGACGTTAGTGTTTTGCTCGGCGCGCAAATATGGAGAACTGAAAATAAATGGCTGTACAAATATGCTCTTGCCTTTCGTTTCAATATTTGCGGTAGGATATCCAAACATTGTTACGTNNCGTGGTGGTATTTAGAAAAGTTGCCTGTGTATTCTTTGAAATCATTAAATGGATAGAACTCTTGATTCAATTCGGCTAATTCTGCAAGGTCAGGACTCAACTTTATTATTACGAAATCATATGGGAATTTTGAAGGTAAATAAATACCAATCAACGGTTTTGACTTGCCGCCAAGCATCAATTGGTAGGCACCTACCAAACCACCTGTTGTAAACTCAAACACATGAGCTGCTGAAAGACAAAATAGCTGACCAAATACTTTGACAATTACTCCCGTTCCTGTCGGGATAGTATCCTTAAGGATTATCGTCGTACATTTTTTAACAACTTCAAGAGCTGCTTTGTCATCAAAGATGGTTGAATTTATCTCTGTATATTTAAACATACAGATTGCAAGATACATTACACTTGCTATTTAGCCCGTATTACTCCCTTTATCTCTTTCCAACACCGAGATTCTGCTCTGCCCGTCGCACTTCGGCTCCGCTCAGTNNCGTGGAGGCCCATCTGGTGGCTCATGTGGATAAAGTAGGTGCGTTCGGCTTGGAGTTCTTTGGCCAGGTCGATGGCTTGTTGAAGGGAAAAATGAGAAACATGCTCGCTTTGGCGCAGGGCATTTAATACCAGAACCCTGGAGCCTTTGATCAGCTCTTTTTGGGAGTCGGGGATCAGGTTGGCATCGGTGATATAGGTGAAATCTTTGACGCGGAATCCCAGGACAGGCATTTTATAATGGTATACCTGAATGGGAAGGATGCGCAGATCCCGGATAGAAAAAGAGGTTCCCGCTTCGATCCTATTGACAGTCACGTCAGGAACGCCGGGGTATTTATGTTCTTCAAAAACGTAATAAAATTCGCGTTTTAAAGCGTTGAGCGTGTCGTCGTTGCAATAAATATCAATGGCCTTTTTCTGGCTGAAATTAAAACCACGCACATCATCCATACCTGCAATATGGTCTTTGTGGCTGTGGGTATATACCAGGGCATCGAGGTGACGAATGCCGGAACGAAGCATTTGCTGGCGAAAATCGGGACCTGAATCGATAACGATATTGAGATTAGCCTCCTGGATCAGGACGGAACTGCGTAATCGTTTATCGCGAAAATCGGGGGACTGACAAACTTCGCAAAGGCATGCTATCACGGGTACTCCTTGTGATGTGCCTGATCCCAGAAAAGTGATTTTCACTATTCAGTAGTATTAATTGGTGCGAAGAAAAAAAAAGAGGTCGGAACCGGATTCGAACCGGTGTAAAGGGTTTTGCAGACCCGTGCCTAGCCACTCGGCCATCCGACCTTTGAGGGATGCAAAAGTATCGGAAAAAATATCAAGTTCCAAATTCCAAATTCCAAGTTCCAAATGGTTTCGGGTTCCGGGTATCGGGTTATTGTATTCTAAAAACCCAGAACCCGGTACCCCAAACCAATAACCCAGATTAAGACAAAACTCCAGAGGAAATTATTTTCCCCAATCTGGCCCTTTCTACAACAATTCACCTAACATTGTAGCAGCTATGACGCAGTTAAAAATTGGTGATAAAGCCCCGGATTTTACCCTGTATGATTCGGATAAAAAGGAAGTTAAACTCAGCTCATTTCTTGGAAGCAATGTAGTGATCCTCTTTTTCCCACTGGCCTTTACGAGTACCTGTACTACGGAACTCTGTTCGGTGCGCGACGATATTTCAGCATATCAGAACCTGAATGCTACTGTGTTGGCCATTTCGATCGATACGCCGCATACCCTTGCCCGCTATAAAGAAGAGCAAAAACTCAATATGCCCCTGCTTTCTGATTTTAATAAGGAAGTTTCTGCGGCTTATGGCAGTCAATATGCCGAATTTGTGCTGGGAATGCGCGGTGTGGCGAAACGTTCTGCCTTTGTTATTGATAAGGATGGGATAATCCGTTATGAAGAAGTACTTGAAAATGCGGGACAAATTCCGGATCTTGAGGCCGTAAAAACAACCCTATCCCGGCTGACATGAGCTTGAGTCTCCTTATCCTCTTTATTGTTGTTGGATTGATGCTGATCCTGCTTGACTTGTTTTTTATTCCGGGTGGAGTGGTGGCCTTTTTTGGCTTAGGTCTCATTATATATGCTGATTACCAGAGTTTTCAGGATTACGGAACCACAACAGGTATGCTCTTTAGCAGCGTTTCGGGCTTAGCCTCTGCCCTGCTGATCTGGCAGTTTTTCCGCCCTTCGTTCTGGAACCGTTTCGGACCTAAAGGGGAAATAACCGGAAAAATGAATACGGAAGACCTGGAAAAAGTTAAATTGGGCGACCGGGGAATTGCCATCGGGGCGATTCGTCCTTCGGGACATGCCCGCTTTGGGAATGATATTGTGGAGGTTCATGCCAAAAACGAGATCATTACGGCCCATAGCGAAATTGAAGTTATTGCTATTGATAGCAATCGAATAATAGTTAAACAAATAGAATCATAAGCTTATGGAAAATATGTTTTTAGTCGTTATTCTGGTCGGAGGGATTATTTTCCTTTTTACCTTTTTGTATTTCGTGCCATTGGGACTCTGGTTTTCGGCCCAGTTATCCCGGGTTCGGATCAACCTCCTGCAGCTAGTATTTATGCGCTTCAGGAAAGTGCCACCTCAGGTGATCGTCAAAGCGATGATCAACTCGCATAAGGCGGGACTCCGTTTAACCCGCGACGAACTTGAAGCCCACTTTCTTGCGGGTGGTAATGTGATCAATGTGGTAAACGCCCTTATTTCTGCTGATAAAGCGAATATCGAGCTGGATTTCAGATCAGCCACTGCCATTGACCTGGCCGGGCGCGATGTGTTCCAGGCGGTTCAAATGAGTGTTAACCCGAAGGTAATCGACACCCCTCCGGTTACCGCTGTGGCGAAAGATGGTATTCAGCTTATCGCCAAAGCTCGTATTACAGTGCGCGCCAATATCAAACGTTTGGTGGGTGGTGCCGGTGAAGAAACCATCCTTGCCCGTGTAGGTGAAGGTGTGGTATCCTCTATCGGTTCGGCTGCCTCGCATAAAACGGTGCTTGAAAATCCGGATAGCATCTCTAAAACGGTATTGGCCAAAGGACTTGACTCAGGAACGGCTTTTGAGATCTTATCCATCGATATCGCCGACGTAGATATAGGCAAGAATATCGGTGCGGTACTGCAAACCGACCAGGCTATGGCCGATAAAAATATCGCCCAGGCAAAAGCTGNNTGCCAAGGTAATTGAAGCAGAGGCTGAAATTCCAAAAGCAATCGCCGAAGCCTTCCGTTCCGGTAATCTGGGCATCATGGATTATTACAAACTGCGTAATATTCAGGCAGATACTGAAATGAGAGACAGTATTGCAAAGCCAAGCAAGGAAAATAAAAAATAATAGTAGGTTTCATCCATAAAAAAATCCCGGTCTTATTCAGACCGGGATTTTTTTTAGCGGGGGAGCGGACCTTCGGTCTGAGCGCGGGAGCGGAATAGTGCCACCTTCACCCCCTTTCGCTCCTCCGCTCAGGCCGCAGGCCCCGCTCCCTCGCTCCCTGCTTTCACTCGGGACTCGTCTTTAGCTTATCGCCAAATACCTTTTTCAGTTTATCGAGTTTGGGTTTGATCACCACACGGCAATAGCCTTCTGAGCTATTGTTATTGTAGTATTCCTGGTGGTAATCTTCGGCTTTGTAGAAGGGTGCTGCCGGACTGATTTCGGTAACCACTGGAGCTCCAAAGGTCAGTTCAGCGTTCAATTTATTCTTGAAGTAAGTGGCTCTTTCTTTTTGATAGTCGTTATGATAGAAGACTGCAGAACGGTACTGAGTTCCTTTATCGGCACCCTGCTGATTGAGTGTTGTAGGGTCATGGGTTTGCCAGAATACTTCAAGCAACTCGTCATAACTGATTATATTACTGTCATATACAAGTTGGATCACTTCAGCATGACCGGTTAGTCCGCTGCAAACTTCGCGGTAAGTAGGGTTGGCGATTTTTCCTCCCATATAGCCCGAAGTTACTGCATGAACCCCTTTAAGGTCCTGAAAAACAGCCTCCACGCACCAAAAACACCCTGCTCCGAACGTTGCCGTATCCATAATCGAATCATTTTGAACTTCCATACCTGAATTATCTTCTAAAACTACTTTTTCTGAGTCCCTGCTGGCCTGACACGCCAAAAAACCAAGCAGGCCAAGTACAATAACAAATGGTTTCATTTTTTCGTTTTGCTAAGCCGGCTCAAAAATAAAGCCGAAAAACAAAGGGTCATAAAAGGGATCAGCCAGATAACCCGGGCCTGATAACGATTTAAGGCGTTTGAAAACACCCCGCAGAAAAAGGCGTTGAACACCAGAAACAGAGCGAGTCCCAGGATGATCAGCGTCCATTCCTTTTTCCATTGGCTACTCATCCATCCATATAAAACCAATACAATCAAGAGTATAGATGAAATTATGACCGTCCGGTTCTGCGCTTTGGTTTTTCCGTCAAAATGCAGGTCGCGGAAATACTGGGCCGAAGCTTTGTACTTTTCCAACATGCGCGGATAGCGGCTTTCCAGCACAGAATAGGGTGCACTCCCCTCCTTTTGCGATTTGATGAATCCGATCTCAAAATCCAGGATCTGTGCCCGGGTAGCGCGTAACGCGTGTTGGAACCACAGTTGCCTGCTCTCCGGGTCCTTCCACCAGGCAGCCATAAATGGTTTTAGCTCATCATTCCGTAATTTCCAACAATAGCCCCAACCGCCAAGCTGTTCGCAGGCACTGTCTGTGAGGATATGGGAGTCCCAAAGGATATAATTCCCCTCTTTACCACGCAGTTCCTCTTTGTTCCGGCATAAAAAAACAGGTGCCTCCGGATCTCCGCAATGTTTGTCCAGCCAGGGCTCCATAACACCGGCTGTTTGCAGGCTTGCAGCAAAAAAGATCCGCGACGAATCCGAATAAAAAAAGCGACCATCCGTCCATTGATTGATCATGGGTACGATCAATAAAGCCGGAGCAATTATCCATGCTCCGTATAATGGTTTTCCCTGTTTGAGGAATATGCCATACGCCAAAACCACAGCCGGATAGAACAACAGAAAGATCAGCAAATGGGTGGTATGACTCGCCACGAGGAAGAGAATAAGAATTGCGGTAATAATTTGATGGATCAGGGGCAGTTCACACTTTCTTGTCCATAAAAAAACGACAAAAAAGAGCAAGCCCGTAAAAACATCGGGCATTAACTGGGAAACAAGATGAGGGAGTCCTGTAAGCAGGGCCAAGAGGCCGATAACAAGACCACTCACCCACTTTTTAAGCTCCGGGAATAGCCAAATATGGACAAAAACATAAGCGACATAAAGGATAAGCAAGCCCTGAGCAATGGGTGCAAAGCGCATGCTGAACAAAAATTGGCTTAGCCGCAGAAACCAGGGATATGCCATGGGTCGATCGATGGGGATGATCCCGTCATAGGCTGCAGCCATATAGGTACCGCTGTCGGAATAAAGCAGAGGAAAACCATATTCCCATACCGGACTGAGCAAAAGGCCCAGGGCGATCAGGTTAAAAAGCAGCGTTAAAAGGACGGAAACATGTTTTTTTCGCATAGCCAACGAAATCTCAGGTCAAGAATACCAAAATTCTTTGATTCTCCCCGCTTTTTATATCTTGCAGGCTATGGATATCACCAAGATCCTGATTTTCCTTCCCATCGCATTTTCCGCCTTATTTCCGGTGGTGAACCCGGTTGGAACTTCCATCCTCTTTTTAAACCTCACCGGGGCGGCTTCGAGCAAAATGCGACGTAAAATTGCCGGTAAAATAGCGGTAAACTCGCTTATTCTCATGGTGGTTACCCTGGTTCTGGGCCTGTATATCCTGAAACTATTCGGACTTAGCATTCCGGTTGTTCAATTGTGCGGAGGTCTTGTACTCTTTTCGATGGGTTGGCATTCCCTGAATTCGGATGCAGATACCAATGAAGCCAGTAACAAGGAATTTATCCGGGATGATGTGGGTTCGGTATATGAACGACAAGCCTTTTACCCCTTCACCTTCCCGCTTACCGTAGGACCGGGAACGATTGCAACGACCCTTACCTTAAGTGCTGAAGCATCAAAAGGAGGTGTTTTAGGCATAGAAAACTACCTTGGCATCAGCATAGCCATGGTATTGATCGGGGTGGTCATCTATTTATCTTATGGATATGCCGACTATATTGTAGCCCGGCTCAGTGAAAATTTGCGCAAGGTGATCATGCGTCTGCTGAACTTTATATTATTGTGTATAGGTGGTCAGATCACGGTTAACGGGATCCATGCTATTATAATGACCTTTTAGTCATATACCCTTTGAGCTTTCCCTGCAGGTCGGCAGGCGAATAATTAACTGATTTCAGTGTTTTTCGGTCTTCCTTTCTAAAAACCAGGTATTTACCGTACTTTTCTTCATAAAATGCCTCTTGTCCTTTAGCACCAAAATGACGCAGGGTTTCCTCGGCTTCTTCCAAATTCAGGCAGGCTTTACTCATGTTTGAGCGTTGTACTTCTTCAAACAGTTCCTGAAAAGCATCCTGCAAGCCGAATTCGAGAACAGCACCGCTTAAAACATATTGAATATCGCACAAGGCATCAGCCACGCCCACAATATCTCCTTCTGCAATAGCTTCTGAAAGCTCGTCCAACTCCTCCTGGATCAGCGAAACGCGCAATTTGCAGCGTTTTTCATCGGGTATTTGGGGATGATCTAAAACCGGGTGCCCGAAGGTTTCATGGAATTCTGCCACCATTTTCAGGCTATTGGGCATGTTTATATCTTTCATAGGCTTCGTTTTTCACGTATCTGGAGCTCCAAGTCCTTTAATTCGAGCTGCAATTCCTTTAGTTTCTGTTCGGTTTTATGGAGAAGCAGGTCAATTTCACCCGAAATACCCGATTTTCTGTATTTATCGCCTGATCCATTCAGCAACCAGTCGGCCGAAATTTCGGGGAATTCAAGCAGAAGTTTCTGGATAAGCTCCAAACCCGGCTTGTTTCGTCCACTGGATATATGGCTAAGCTGAGCAAGGGAAACAGAAAGGCGTCCTGCCAAATCACTTTTACTCATTCCGGCAGCTTCCATGACCTCCTTTACACGTGTAGTTATATCCATTTACAATCGTAAAACCAACTTTACAATTGTAACCCTTCTCCTTTTACATATGTAAACAACTTACGCACATTGGGGATACAAAATACTCTGATACCATTCAATTAAAACTTTAATTACAAGTCATAACTTACTCATATTTAATTCTATATGATAGATATATTATACACCAAAATTCACTCTGAACAAGCACTCAAAAACCCCTGTTTTATGCTTGTACAATGGGATAATGTGGAAGACTTTTTTGTAAAATTATTACCTCCTATCCCCTCTCTGACTATTTTCGCCGCCCGATTATGCATACAATGAAAAGATCTGTTCTCATTTTCGCCTTATTTGCGACTCTTCATGCTCAGTCACAAATGGCAGACACCGTTCAATTGGACGAAATTCTTGTACAGGACAACCGTTATCCGGTAAAATTCGCTGAGACCATGCGCGCGATCACGGTCATCACAGCCAAAGAAATTGCCTCCATGCCTGCCTTAACAGTGCAAGACATCCTGTCCTACTCGGCGAGTGTTGACATTCGTCAGCGCGGGGTGAATGGCGGACAAGCCGATATCAGCATTCGTGGAGGAAGTTTTGACCAATGTTTGCTCCTCATTGACGGGGTTAAATTTTCTGATCCACAAACCGGTCATCATATGATGAATATTCCGGTTTTGGTTCAGGATATTGAGCGTATAGAAATCCTGCGTGGTTCAGCCAGCAGGATCTTTGGCCAGAATGGTTTTAGCGGGGCCATCAATATCATTACTAAAAAAGACTTCAAAAAGAAGCTCAGTGCAGAATTGAGTGGTGGTCACTATGCATACAGATCCGGGCATATTGCCTTATCAGGAGTAAGCAAAAAGAAATGGGGCCATAGGATTTCGCTGGGACATACAGCCACAGATGGGTATACCGACAACCTGGACCTGAATAGTTTTCAGGGATTATACCAAAGTTCTATGCCCCTCGGAAAGGAAAGTCAGCTTCGTTTTATGGCAGGGATGCAGCAAAAAGCTTTTGGTGCCCAGTATTTTTATACCCCTCCGGCAGCAAAATTCCGGGAGTATGAAAAAACCCTGGCTGCTTTCGGAACGCTGAGCGGACAATTCACCCGACTCGCTAACCTGACGGTGAACCTGAACTGGCGGCGGCATGAAGACGAGTTTCGTTTGTGGCGCGACAGTACACATAAAGGGGTTAACAACCATGTGTCCTATGTTTATTCTCTGGATGCCAATCTGTTTAAACAGTGGAAATATGGGGTCAGTTCTTTGGGGATAGATCTGCGAAGTGAGCAGATCCTGAGCACTGCTTTAGACACCCATCAGCGAAATATTTCCGCCTTTTTTATTGAACATCGATTACCTAAACATAAGGTATTCAGTGCGGTAATTGGGACAAATATTTCCTTTATATCTGGTTATGGCTGGGTGGCTTATCCCGGAGCGGACCTGGGAATTCGTTTGTCGGCCCTGCTTCGTTTAAAATTTAGCGTAGGGCGTTCCTTCCGGGTACCCACCTTTACCGACCTCTATTACAAAGACGGAGGTCCGAGTTCCCTTGGAAACCCAAACTTAAAACCTGAAGAAGCCTGGACCTATGAAGGCGGATTAGCCTTGGTCATGCAGAATTTCCGTGCTTCGGCTACCGGATTTGTTCGCGATGCAAGCAGTTTGATCGACTGGCAAAAAACGAATCCAACTGACCTCACCTGGATGGCTGTTAACGTGGAAGGGATAACGACGAAAGGAATAGAAACAGATCTCAGTTATACCTTAAAAAAAGCGCTGATCAGCCAGGTAAGGCTGGCGTATACTTATATGGAAACGGATCAGATCGAGACCTCTCAGGTTAGCCGCTATGTATATGATTACCTGAAACATCAGGTTGTGTCTTCCATACAAATCAACTATACGAAGCAATTGAGTCAAACGTTTTATTACCGTTTTATGGAGCGGGTATCGTACCCTGCTGCCCATGTGCTGGATACCCGCCTGAACTTTCAATCCACAACTTGGGGAGCCTGGCTGCAATGGGAAAACCTCACACAAACAAGCTATTACCAATTGAGAAACGTACCCATGCCTAAAACCTGGGTAAGAATGGGGATAAGTCTGCGTCTGTAGGACCCGCATCCCCGTCGAAAGCGGTTTTTTCTTTGGGCTTGTTTCGGTATTTTCGGCATTCTTTTTTGAATTATGCGATTGAAACTCTTTGTTACGAGCTGCCTTATATTCCTCAGTCTTCCGGGATCAGGACAAGATCAATGGTCCTCTTCCCGTATCCAACATGAGATCAATAAACTCCCGGTAAAAGGAACGGTATTATATATCGCCGCCCATCCCGATGATGAGAATACCCGGATGATCAGCTGGCTGGCCAATGAAAAAAAGTTCCGGACAGCCTACCTGTCGCTCACGCGTGGCGATGGCGGACAAAATCTGATCGGGAATGAACTGGGCGTTAAACTCGGAATTATCCGTACCCATGAATTGATGGCTGCGAGAGCGATTGATGGCGGTGAACAGTACTTCACCCGGGCTTTTGACTTTGGTTATTCGAAAACAGCGGACGAAACCTTTACCAAATGGGACCGCGACTCTATTTTATCGGATATGGTTTTTGTGATCCGCCTCTTACAACCCGATGTGATTATTACCCGCTTTCCCGTTGATAATTACCAAACCCATGGCCATCATACGGCTTCAGCTATACTGGCCGTAGAAGCGTATGAAGCCGCAGCGGACCCGAAACGTTTCCCGGAACATTTCAGTTACGGAGTGAGTACCTGGGCTGTTAAACATATCTTTTACAATGCCAGCACCTGGTGGAATAAGGACTTGCCGCAACTGGCCGCCAATAATGACAGCTTCTTTTCTGTTGATGTGGGAACCTATAGTCCGCTATTAGGCACCTCATTCACCGAAATGGCCGGAAAAAGCCGGACCATGCATAAAAGCCAGGGATTTGGCTCTTCAGAACCGGCCGGTGAGGCGATCGAGTACCTTAAATTGTTGCATACCCGTATTCCTATTCAGGGCAAAGACCCTTTTGCTTCTGCTTGTGGGGTCATCGATAACAAGGCATTATTAGAACAATTAAGTAAACTATCATATAACATTGATAATGTATTATTTACAGAGTATTTGACAAAACTTGTCAATGCCAAAAAATGGTTTGAATCTCAGTCCACAACTCCCCTATTTGCTTATCGGGCGAAGCAGGTGGATGAAATTATCCGCCAAAGTCTTGGACTGAAAATTTCGCTGAACGCTGAGAAATTAGAATTTGCTCAGGGAGATACGATTTCTGCCAAATTATCGATTCTCCTGCGTTTGGATGCTCACGTCGAATTTAAGGCGACCCATGCCCGGAATGGTGTTAAACGTTCCTTCCATATTTTAGAGACTCATGATAAACTTCAGGAAAATAAAATCTGGGAAAGGGCCATTACCCTCCATCTTGATCCAGCCTATTTCAGCCAGATGCCCTGGATCCGAAATGGAAAATCAGAGGCTATGTTCAATAATTCATGGAATGACGGAGGAATCCTTCCCGGAACCGATGATGATGTAAGTATTTCTGTTACAGTATCAATCAACGGGACCCCATTTACCTATACTGTTCCGCTCACCTACACCCATGTTGACCCGGTTAAAGGGGAATTGGCAGATCCGGTTTTGATCAAACCTGCACTGGAATTGGAATCTGGCACTGAGAATCTCTTGTTTGTCAATACATCTAAAACGACGATTCCTCTGAAGTTTAAAGCTAATCGCAGCTATGGTGGTCCCTTTATCATGCAACTGGAAGGTCCTTTTTCAGCTAAAAAACCATTTGGGCGGGATGCATTTTTCCCAAAAGACACAGCAGTTGATTTTGTGCTCGAACTTGAAAATTTAAGTCCTGGTAAGCCCGGAACCCTTTCTTTTCGGGCAGGTTTGGATTTGCGTAAGCGCAGTTTAATTGAATACGACCATATTGGAATTATTCCCCACTGTGAACCCCCTGTACTTTTGCTCAATACCATCAGCCTGAAACAGCAGAACCGCCGTATTGCCTATCTGCAGGGCGCTGGCGATGAGGTTGATCATTATTTAGGTTTGGCTGGTTACAACGTAACGCGCATTAGCCAACTGGATCTTAGTGCCGAAGGACTTAAAAACTACGATGTACTGATCCTCGGGATCCGTTCATACAATACCCTTGACATTACACCGGATCAGCAAAAGGCTATTTTTGAGTTTGTAGAAAATGGAGGGAATGTCATTGTACAATACCTTACCAACCGCGGACTGAATATGAATTTTTCTCCTTACCCCCTGAATATTGGTAGAGGCCGTGTTACAGAAGAAAATGCAGGTATGGAGGCTATAAACCCGAGTGAGCCGGTGCTGAATTTCCCGAACAAACTGGACACGGCTGACTTTGGAGCCTGGGTGCAGGAAAGAGGATTGTATTTTGCGAGTGGATACGGAGGCAATTTCCGCCCGGTTTTTCGTTGCAATGACCAGGGAGAAAAACCTTTAGACGGTATCCTTGTTATTGCCGACTACGGTAAAGGTAGCTTTATGTATACCGGACTTTCCTTTTTCAGACAGTTACCCGCCGGTGTTCCGGGGGCTTACCGTCTGCTTGGTAATTTGATCGATTATGAAGGAACAGGAACAAACTGAGGAAAAGCGTTGGAAACGCTGGTATATTTTGGTTTTGGGATTGCTGATCCTCGAAATCGCGTTGGGCATTTATTTGAGTAAGCTCTATTGATGGCGGCGCTCGATTGGTTTGTGTTGCTTGCAACCCTTGGCTTTATCCTCGTTTATGGAGTGCTCCGCACAAGAAAAAGTCATAACCTTTCCGGGTACTTAAAAGGAGGCAATACCGATAACTGGGCCACAGTTGGTCTATCCGTCATGGCGACCCAGGCGAGTGCCATTACTTTTTTATCGGCTACCGGACAGGGATATGAATCAGGCCTGAGTTTCGTTCAGTTCTATTTCGGACTTCCCCTTGCCATTGTATTGATCTGTTATGTGATCATTCCCATCTATTACCGGCTTAATGTTTTTACCGCATATGAGTACCTGGAACAACGCTTTGACCTGAAAACGCGGCTATTTACAGCGGGACTATTCCTTATTTCACGCGCGTTTGCGGCCGGTATTACCATTTTTGCACCCAGTATTGTTTTGTCTACCCTTTTTGGCTGGCCTTTGCATTTAACGAATATTGCGATCGGCCTTTTTGTGATCCTGTATACGGTTAGCGGCGGCACCAAGGCGGTGAGCATTACCCAGAAACAGCAAATGCTGGTGATTTTTTCCGGAATGTTTCTGGCCTTTTACCTGATCATCGACTCCCTTCCGCCAGAGGTAGGATTTAGTGAAGCCATGCACCTGGCCGGATTGGCGGGAAAACTTGAGGTCGTGGACCTCTCCTTTAATCCCGATACCCGTTATACCCTCTGGTCGGGTTTGTTGGGTGGGTTTTTTCTGTCGTTGAGTTATTTCGGTACGGATCAATCCCAGGTTCAGAGGTATATCTCGGCAAAAAATCCCGAGCAAAGCAAGCTGGGACTGTTATTTAATGCGGTACTCAAGATTCCCATGCAATTTTTTATCCTGCTCGTTGGAGTCATGCTTTTTGCCTTTTATCAATTTAAAGAGGTACCGCCCTATTTTAATGCCCAGCAAATGGAAAGGGCACTGCATACCGACAAGGGCGATTCGATCCGGATCATGGCAGAGGAATTAAAACAACTCGACAAAGCCAAAGAAACCCTGGCATTTCAGGCTGTTCAAAAAAAGCAGGAGCTTGAGTTTACTGCCATCCATATTCAAAGGGTTAAAAAACAGGCAGAATTCCGCCTTCTTTTAGGCCGGGCCCTTCCCGATGAACAGATCAAGGATACCGATTATGTATTCCTCAACTATGTGCTGCATTATTTCCCGGCAGGCATTGTTGGTTTGTTGCTTGCAGTGATCCTGAGCGCTGCCATGTCGTCGACCTCCGGTGAATTGAATGCACTGGCATCAACAGCCATGGTCGATTTTTATAAACGCCTGTCGCCCAAACTTCACAGCGATAGCCGGCAAGTATTGATCTCGCGTTTGTTTACCCTTTTCTGGGGCTTGCTTGCGATAGGGTTTGCGCTGACCGCCAGTCTTTTTGAAAACCTCATTCAGTTGGTCAATATTATCGGGTCACTTTTTTATGGAACCATTCTGGGCGTTTTTGTATGTGGATTTTTTATCAAAAAACTCCGCGCACAGGATGTTTTTCCCGCCGCCATCCTGGCCGAACTTGGGGTTTTAACGTGCTATTGGACTACCGACCTGAGTTTCCTTTGGCTGAATCCGATCGGTTGTGCGCTTGTCGTATTTATTGCTCTGATTATTAATAAGATATGGATTTCAGAAAAGTAAGAATAATTCCCGTAATTTCGCCGCAATTAATACGTCTATGATCGAACTTTTCAGTTCCAGCGCCGCCTGGATATCTTTGCTTACCCTTACTTTGATGGAAATTGTATTGGGGATAGATAATGTCATTTTTATCTCCATTGTTTCCGGGAAACTTCCTGTCGAACAAAGAAAACGCGCCCGGGCCATTGGTATTTTTCTGGCCCTGTTCATTCGTATTTTGCTATTGATGACCATCAGTTGGATTATCAGCCTGACCTTCCCTGTTTTCACTGCCTTTGGGAATGAGATCAGCTGGCGCGATATTATTTTAATGGCCGGAGGCTTGTTCCTGATCGGCAAAAGCACGAGTGAGATCCATCAGCGCATAACTGAAGGTGAGGAAGAGCATCTGCCCAATACGAAAAAAGGAGCCACATTTAAATCTATCGTTGGACAGATCATTGTGCTCGACGTTGTATTTTCATTTGATTCCATCATCACCGCTGTCGGACTGGCTGATCATATCAGCATTATGGTTATTGCAGTTTTGATCTCAATGGGCATCATGTTCATTTTCGCCACACCAGTGAGTGATTTCATCCATAAAAACCCGACCATGAAAATGTTGGCGCTTTCCTTTCTTATTATGATAGGAATGACCTTAATTGTTGAAGGCCTGGATGTACATTTACCCAAAGGATATGTCTATTTTGCCATGGCTTTCTCTCTCCTTGTCGAGACCCTGAACCTACGTTTGCGCAAAAAAGACGCGGCGCGGCGTTAAAAAAAAGCCCCGTAACTTTTCAGAAACGGGGCGATCTATGAATCTGTGGGTTGTTTATTTCCAGGTATTCACGGCATTATCTACCTGGGCTTTCCAGAAGAATCCGTCACCATCTTTTGCACCTAATTCCTGAGCTCTTTTTACCGTAGCCAAAGCGTTTACTTTGTCGCCTGACTTGTATTGGATCTGCGCTTTTATCCATAACACATACCAGGAATCTTTGTTCATTTCATCGGCTGTGTTGATGTACTTCAAGGCCAAAGCCAGGTCACCTTCACTGTCGAGTATATATTGCGCTGAACGGGCGTAATTTCTCCAAAGTCCGTTGAGAGTATTGTCGATGCTCTTCATGGCCTGTTCTTTGGTAGCCGTTTTAAAAGGAACGCTGATCTGAACGCTGGCCCATTCCAATACAATATTTCCACCGTTATCATCGAAATCTGTGATCTGGAAATTCATCCGTTCACGTGGAGAACAAGTCCCGGCTTTCACCTGAATACGAACAGCATCTTCCTCTTTTTTATAATTGGAGGTTCCGCTTTGTTTGTAATTTTTGCTCAGGATAAAGGTCCATTCACTCTTACCAGGAATGGTAAAAATCGCATAAGTACCGGCAGCAACCGCTGTTCCACCTATGGTCACGTCTTTGCTGAAGCTGATCTTGGTTGAAGAATTGGCACCTGTTCTCCAAAGTTCATTATACGGCACCAAAGCACCGAAAATTTCCCTTCCCTTTACTCCCGGAGCGCTATACTCGATCTTTACCTCGGTTATTCCAACGGTTTGCGTTACAGAAGCTGCCGGACTCGGTGCTGGAAGTTCTAATTGAGCCTGGGCACCTGCCATGGCTGTTAATGTGATAATAGATAAAATAAGTTTTTTCATTGTAGCTACACTTAATAAGCCTGCAAGATTGATAAACTTTTTCAATCCTTCAAATACTATCGTCAGAATAACAGAAAAATAAGCTTGAACTGGAGGTAAAAACAAAAAGCCAATTTGAGAAATACGCCGCTGAGGAAGCCTAGAAACGCAAAAAAAGCCGGTCTCAATGCGGCACCGGCCGATTTACCCGAATACATTTCGCCCAGCAAGGCACCGACAAAGGGTCCGAGGATGAGTCCCATGGGACCGGTAAACAATCCCGCTACCACCCCGATATTGGCCCCGTTGACCGCATATTTGGATCCTTTTCCATACCTGACCAGTATACCCGGCAGGCCATAATCGGCGATCGTGATCAGGATCATGGCGATTCCGCTCATCCATAAAAAGGATTCAGTAAACTGCCATTCGGTGAAGAAATGGATCAGCAGAATACCAACAAAAGCCAATGGAGGACCGGGCAATACAGGTAAAAAGCTACCCAGAATTCCGGCTCCGAGCAACACAAACGCAAGGATAAGAATCAGTATGTCCATTAGTACCAACCTGCAACTGCAAACCGGAATGGCCAGGGAATACCAATAAGAATAAGAGCAAGGGTGATACTAAACCAGACTAAACGGGTTTGGAATGCGGCTTTGTCCGTTTTAGCTTTTTTGGCTTTAGCGTTGCCGATGGTTGCAAATACAACAGCCAGGATCATGAGGATCGGGTGTTCAAGCACATAAAACCTGCTCGTGGCATTGCTGAACAATTCGGTTCCCTGTTCTTTAAAGGACTGGTACCATTGTGATTGAAAATACATGGCCAACCCAAGGATCAATTGCAGGTGCAAAGAAGCCACGGTAAAGGTTCCAACCGTTTTTAAACTTTTGAATGTTGAACCGTCTTTTTTACCTTTTATAGACGTATAAATCGCGTAAATGAGGGCGAGAAGGACTACCCAACGGAGTCCGGAATGTGCGTGTACTAATCCTTGATACATAAAGCTGAACTTTTTCCAAATATAGGTATTCAGCTTAATCTGCCTATCCTTTAGTGGCTGCGAACGACCTGTTCGAGCTGTGATTTGGGAAGGACGCCTGATTGGCGCCAGACTTGCCTGCCCTCTTTAAATAAGATCATGGTAGGAACTCCCTGGATCTGGTATTGAGCAGCCAGTTCGGGGTTGCGGTCTACATCGATCTTGACAATTTTGACCTCCTCCCCCAAATTTTCTTTTAATTGATGGAGAATGGGTGCCAAAGCTTTGCAGGGACCACACCATTCCGCAGAAAAGTCGATCAATACTTTGGGATGAGAAGCGAGGATATCGTTAAAACTTGCCATGAACTACAGAGGTCAAATCCAATTCCTTTTTACAATCTCCGCCATTGCGGCTTGATAAAGGCCAATTTGACAGGATATTTTTTCTGTTCCGGTAAAAAATTCAGAATTCAATCGACGTACTACCCCGTTGTACACATGCTTGGCGTAATTATTGATTTCCGAATTAGCGATTATCCCTTAATTTCGACCCTATGATAAGGAATCTACTAGCGTTTACACTCTTATTATCAACACTTTACATAAATGCCCAGGATAGTTCGGGCTATGAGATCCGTATTAAAATGGACGGATACACGGGCCAAAAGATGTTTCTCGGCAATTATTTTGGCGACAAAGAGTACCTGAAAGACTCGGCAACCATCGACAAAAAAGGATGGTTTGTATTCAAAGGAACCGAAAAACTCCCCTGCGGTATTTACAGTTTTATCAATGAAGAACGGAACGCCCGTATACTCGAATTTGTTGTCAATTCTGAGGACCAGCACTATTCGTTAAAAACAAAACATGATGATCCGGTTGCTGCTTTGGAAGTTAACGGATCAATGGACAACAAGCTGTTTTCCGATTATCAGAAATACATGATGAACAATGGGAAAAAGCGGATGGAATTGGGTCAACGGTATACGGAACTGCTTTCCATGAAATCGGATTCAGCAGCCATCTTAAAAAAACAGATCGAGGCGATGGATGAAGATTATCAAAACTACCGCAATACCCTGATCGAAAAAAATCCGCAGAGTCTCACTGCCCGAATATTAAAAGCGCTCATCGAACCGGAGGTACCTGAGGCTCCTCTTCTGCCTGATGGAACACCGGACAAAGAATTTCAGTACCGGTATTATAAAGCTCATTATTGGGACAATGTCGATTTCACCGAAGATTGTCTGGTTCGTACGCCTTTTTTCCATAGCCGTTTGGAACGCTACATGACCAAAATGATTTTGCAAATTCCTGATTCTATCAACTACGAAGCCGACCAGCTTGTTGCAATGGCAAAAGGAAAAAAAGAACTTTATCATTATATCGTATGGTGGATCACCATGCATTATGAACGCAGCCAGTTTATGTGTATGGATGCCGTTCCCGTGCATATGTGGAAGAATTATTATGTATGGCCGGATGCCTTTTGGGTTGACACAACGACCATGACCCGGATCAAAGAACGTTTAAAAGTTATGGAGCCTTTGTGCTGCAATAAGGTTACCCCTAACCTGGTAATGAAAGACACCGCGCATAAATACCGCTCACTTCATGCCGTTCAGGCCAAGTATACCGTGCTATTGTTCTGGGATCCGGACTGCAGTCACTGTAAAAAGGAAATGCCGATCATCAAAAACATGTATGATTCCCTGCATTCTTATGGCGTAGAAGTTTATGCCGTTGGGGTGGAACAGGAATACGACAAGTGGAAGCAGTTTATTATCGATAACAAACTTAACTGGATCAACGTGATTGACATCTACAATGAATCCAATTTCCGGGGACTCTATGATATTACCAGCACGCCGGTTATCTACCTTCTGGACAGCAATAAACAGATCGTAGCCAAAAAGATGGGAGCCAAACAACTCAATGAAATTTTACTTCGTGAATTGGGCATCATCGACAGGAATACACCGTTACCTCCTGATGAGGATAAACATGTTGAACCCAACCCTTTGATGGAAACACGGCCTGAGAATTGAGTTTTGAACTTTTTTATTCTAAAAAGAGCCTCCTTAGTGGGGCTTTTTTTGTGGATATCCTTCGGGGCCACATTTTTGAAAGGTCCGGCTGAATTTATGACTCTCGGGTCACATCATTTTTTCCTGATTTTATTACAATTAAGCGGAAAACGTTTGCTCCAGCGTACGTTTTTGCTGTACTCAAAACACCACAGTCATTAAAACGCCGGCAGCCCTTGCTGCCATTGCCCCGAAACCAATTTTGTTATTCCACAAGGGCCAATAGAAATTATTACCTCACAAAGGATGTTGGTAATTTCACCCTAATATTCACAAGCCTTTAATACTGCTGACCGCCTCGTGTTGAAAAAATAAGACAGACCCTCTTCTTTCAACAGATGTGAACAACTAGAGATTGAAAGAACGGGTAATAAGGTTGAAAATTTGAAGTACGCTAATCGACCCGATAGCCACCTTTGATCTCTACCAGATAAAGGGCTCATAATTTAACTATTACAGGGATATGAATACCACAATGGAACAAGGCAACAGCGCGACGACTTCGCAGAACGAACCCATTTTAAGAGAAAACAAAGATCGTTTTGTTATTTTCCCCATACAGCATTCCGATATTTGGGAATATTACAAAAAGGCACAGGCGAGCTTCTGGACCGCTGAAGAGCTTGATCTGCACACAGACCTCGATCATTGGGCAAATAAGCTTAACGAGGACGAAAAGCACTTTATAAAGCATGTTTTGGCCTTCTTCGCTGCCAGCGATGGTATCGTGAATGAAAACCTGGCTGAAAACTTCGTTGCGGAGGTACAATATCCGGAGGCTAAATTTTTCTATGGATTTCAGATCGCGATGGAAAATATCCATAGCGAAACCTATTCCCTGTTGATCGATACCTATATCAAAGACCCAAAGGAAAAGGATATGCTCTTTCACGCCATTGACACCCTCGACTGTGTGAAGAAAAAAGCGGATTGGGCCTTACGCTGGATAGAAAACGCTTCATTTGCTGAAAGGCTGGTTGCCTTTGCCGCAGTTGAAGGAATTTTCTTCTCCGGAAGCTTCTGCTCCATCTTTTGGCTTAAAAACCGGGGCTTAATGCCGGGGTTAAGCTTCTCTAACGAATTGATCTCCCGGGATGAAGGCCTGCATTGCGATTTTGCCTGTCACCTCTATACGAAACACCTGGTAGAAAAACTTCCAACCGAACGTGTTCGCCAAATCATTATGGATGCAGTCGAAATCGAAAAAGATTTTGTGACCGATGCCTTGCCAGTTCGCCTGATCGGAATGAATGCCGACCTGATGAAGCAGTATATCGAGTTTGTTGCCGACCGTTTATTGATGGAACTCGGCTGCAAAAAAGAATACGGCAGTACCAATCCCTTTTCATTTATGGAAATGATCTCCCTGCAGGGAAAAACCAACTTCTTCGAAAAAAGGGTTGGTGAATACCAAAAAGCCGGAGTCATGAATACCAAAAATCCGGAATCAAATAAATTCAGCTTAGACGCTGATTTTTAACCCTGTTCAGAACCTGGAATTATTATTATAAACCCGCTATTATCAGAAAACCGCTATGTATGTACTAAAAAGAGATGGAAAAAAAGAGCCGGTGATGTTCGACAAAGTCACCGCACGGATCAACAAACTGTCCTACGGACTGGAACAGAACTTCGTTGACCACGTTATCGTTGCCAAAAAAGTAATTGAAGGAATTTACGATGGAGTAACCACTACACAACTGGATAACCTGGCTGCCGAAACCGCAGCTTCTCTGACTTCAAAACACCCGGATTACGCCCTTTTGGCCTCCCGTATTGCAGTGTCGAACCTGCATAAGAATACCGAAAAAAGTTTTTCCGTTACCATGGACAAACTGTACAATTATATCAATCCCAAAACAGGTGAAAAGGCTCCTTTAATTGCTGATGATGTGTATGATGTCATCATCAACAATGCGGCATTCCTCGACTCCAATATCATTTATGACCGGGATTATAATTTCGATTATTTTGGTTTTAAGACCCTGGAGCGCAGTTACCTGCTCCGTATCGACGGCGAAGTAGCGGAACGTCCACAACACATGTACATGCGTGTGGCCATCGGTATCCATAAAGGAGATATTGAAAAAGCGGTTGAAACCTATAACCTGATGTCGGAAGGCTGGTTTACCCACGCTACGCCTACCCTCTTTAATGCAGGAACTCCGAAACCCCAAATGTCATCCTGTTTCCTGCTTACCATGCAGAACGACAGCATTGAAGGCATCTATGAAACCTTAAAACAATGTGCCAAAATTTCCCAGACTGCAGGCGGTATCGGTCTGAGTATCCACAACATACGTGCGACAGGATCGTATATTCGCGGAACAAACGGACAAAGCAACGGTATTGTACCGATGCTTCGTGTATTTAACGATACAGCCCGTTACGTAGATCAGGGAGGCGGCAAAAGAAAAGGTTCTTTCGCCATTTACCTGGAGCCCTGGCATGCCGATATTTTCGATTTCCTGGATCTGAAAAAGAACCACGGTAAAGAAGAATTACGTGCCCGTGACCTGTTTTTTGCTCTTTGGGTACCCGATCTGTTTATGAAACGGGTGAAAGAAGATGGCGACTGGTCGCTGTTCTGTCCGAATGAAGCACCTGGACTGGCCGATAGCTACGGAGAAGTATTTGAAGACCTCTATACCAGCTATGAACAAGCCGGCAGAGCACGCAAAGTGGTTAAAGCCCGCGAATTATGGGGACAGGTTGTGGAATCGCAGATCGAAACCGGAACACCATATATGCTCTATAAAGATGCCTGCAATGAAAAGAGCAACCAGAAAAACCTGGGAACCATCCGTTCTTCAAACCTGTGCACGGAAATTATCGAATACACTGCACCGGATGAGATCGCCGTTTGTAACCTGGCATCTCTGGCTCTTCCAAAATTTGTTAAAGACGGCGCTTACGACTTTAAAGCGCTGTATGATGTAACCTATATCGCTACGATCAACCTGAACCGCATTATCGATGGGAACTACTACCCTGTAGAAGAAGCCCGTCGCTCGAACATGCGCCATCGTCCTATCGGACTTGGTGTTCAGGGATTGGCGGATGCCTTTATCAAAATGCGCATGCCTTTTGATTCTCCGGAAGCCGCTATTCTGAACCGGGACATTTTTGAAACGATTTATTACGCCGCTTTATGTGCATCGCGTGACCTGGCTAAGGTTGACGGTCCGTATGAAACCTGGAAGGGATCGCCGATCTCCAAAGGCCAGTTCCAATTCGATATGTGGGGCGTAGAGCCAAGCGATCGCTGGAATTGGGAAGAATTGCGCAAAGAAGTGATGGAAACCGGAGTTCGTAACTCCTTGCTCCTTGCTCCTATGCCAACGGCTTCAACCGCACAGATCCTTGGAAATAACGAATGTTTCGAGCCGTATACCTCGAATATATACACCCGCAGGGTATTGAGCGGTGAGTTTATTATCGTTAACAAACACCTCTTAAGCGACCTCATCGAATTGGGAATCTGGGACGATGAAATGAAACAGGACATTATCGCCCATAAAGGGTCAGTTCAAAATATCGAACGCATTCCACCCCATATCCGCGACCTGTATAAAACGGTTTGGGAAATCTCCCAGAAAACAATCATCAACATGGCTGCCGATCGTGGTGCATTTATTGACCAGTCGCAGTCACTCAATCTCTTTGTGGAGAGTCCGAATTTCGCCAAAATTTCTTCCATGCACTTTTATGCCTGGGAAAAAGGACTGAAAACAGGAATGTACTACCTCAGAAGCAAAGCAGCAGCAGATGCCATCCAGTTTACGGTTGATAAATCAAAACTGAGCAAACCCATGGATGTAACAACCGCAGAAAATGCGGCCTTCGAGGAAAAAATAAGTGAAGAGGAAAAACAAGCCCTGCTTGCCTGTTCCCTTGATAATCCTGAAGCTTGTGAAGCCTGTGGTTCTTAAATCAATTCTGCCAATACCTATAAAAAATCCCACTCTTTTGTGGGATTTTTTTTTAGTCCAAAAAAATTGATTCTCAGTTATATTTGACGCTAAGATGAGTGCACTCCAAAACAGAATGATATTGGGTTCCGGAATTTTGCTTGCTGCTGCCGTAGGTTTAGGTGCTTTTGGAGCTCACGCGCTGAAAGGACGCATCGATGAGGCGGATATCCTCATCTATAAAACAGCCAATCACTACCATTTTATTCATGCCCTGGGCATACTCATTTTGGCCTCCTTTGTAAAAAAGGTTCACAGCCAGCCGCTGAAATGGGGAGCGCTATTCCTTTTTGCCGGAATTGTGCTTTTTAGCGGTTCCCTCTATGCACTTGCCCTCAGCAAAGCCATAATCGGAGAACGCCTCGACTTTTTAGGCATGGTTCCCCCCTTTGGCGGACTGGCCTTTATCATCGGCTGGTTGATCCCGGCCCTGTCAGTAAGGAAAAAGCTTAATTCCAACTATAAACCCGATCAAACATGAAGTCGATTTACCTTTTGCGCCATGCCAAATCAAGTTGGAAAGATGCTGAACTTTCGGATATTGACAGACCCCTGAACAAAAGAGGAAAAAGTGATGCCCCGATGATGGGCAGGTACTTCAGTAAAAAACATATTCATCCCCAACTCATCATAAGCAGTCCGGCAAAGCGGGCCTTTAAAACTGCAGCTCTGGTTGCTACAGAACTCGGTTATGAAGAGAAAAATATCCATATCGACATGGAATTGTACGGCGCCAATGTCAATGAGCTTTTATCCATCATCCAAAAACAGGAGGCTTCGCTCGACAGGGTTATGTTGGTAGGTCATAATCCGGCCTTTACCCTTGCCGTTTTCTTTTTTACCGGTGAATCCATAGCTAATTTACCAACCTGCGGGCTGGTAAGGATCGATTTTGACACAAAACGCTGGAAACTGGTTAAAGAAGGCAAAGGAAAGTTGCGTTTGTTTGAATATCCCCGTTCGGTTGAAATGCTAAGCAAACATAAAAAGAAGAAATAAGCTATTTTTGAGACATGCAGCAAGCATGGTTTAGTGAAGAAGAGGAAGACGAGGTTTTAACCGATACCCTGTTTGCTGATGTTATTCTCCCCTTTTCCCTTCCCAGCACCTTTACCTATCGTGTACCACGAGAATGGAATGAAACCATTGCCGTAGGAAAGCGGGTTGTGGTGCCTTTTGGAAAGAAAAAATACTATTCGGGAATGGTTCTCCATGTTGGCGATCAACCTCCAAAAGGCTATGAAGCCAAATACCTGAACGCCATTCTTGATGAATTCCCTATCCTCAACACTGTTCACCTGAAATTCTGGACCTGGATCGCCTCCTATTACCTCTGCAATATGGGCGATGTGATGAATGCCGCCCTGCCGGCCGGGTTAAAGCTGGCCAGTGAAACCCGACTCCTTCCCGACCCCGATGCCGATCTGCTTAATACACCGATGAGTGACGCCGAAAAGCAGATCATGGAGGTTTTAATGCGTAAAGAGGTGCTTACCATTACGGAGGTTCAGGAAATCACCGGCATTAAAAATGTTTTTCCGCTCATCAAATCCCTCTACCATAAACAATTGGTATATACCGGGGAAGAAATGAAAGAGCGTTATACCCCGAAACTAAAAACCTATATCCGACTCAACCCGGAATACGCCGATGACCAGGCGCTTAAAGTCTTATTGGACGGATTGGAAAAACGGGCGGGCAAACAGGCAGATGTCGTACTTAAATATCTGGTTAACAGTCCGAAACGAGAATGGTTGGATAAACTTCATTTCCAAAAATCAGGGGATATTGGTGCACCAGCCATCAAAGCTTTATTGGATAAATCCATATTTATCGCTGAAGAACGTCGTGTTGACCGCCTGGATTCAACCTCATCCCGGAGTATGGATTATACCCTCAATGCGGAACAGGAACAAGCCAAAATTCAGATCAAATCTTTTTGGAAAGACAAGGAAGTGGTTTTGCTCCATGGTATTACGGGAAGCGGCAAGTCCTTTATCTATTTTGACCTTATCCGCGAAGCACTCGACCGGGGTGAACAGGTTCTGTACCTGCTTCCTGAAATTGCTTTAACCGTACAGTTGGTGGGTAAGTTACGGGCTGTATTTAAAGAACATGTCTATATCAGCCATTCACGCTTTAATGAAAATGAGCGGGTTGAGGTGTACAAAAAGGTATCGTCGGGTGAACCTTGTGTGGTGATCGGAGCACGTTCGTCCATCTTTTTACCCTTCCAGCAGCTCGGACTTTTGGTGATTGACGAAGAACATGAACCCTCCTTTAAACAATATGATCCCGCCCCAAGGTACCATGGCCGTGATGCGGGGATCATGCTGGCTACTTTGTTTAAGGCCAGAGTAATACTAGGGAGTGCCACCCCGTCTATCGAATCCTACTACAATGCCAAAACAGAAAAATACGGCCTGGTAAGCCTGAAAAACCGCTTTGGTGACTCTAGTTTGCCTGCAATAGAATTGGTCGATCTGGCCGCAATGAAACGCAAAGGTGAAATGCGTCAATCCTTTTCCCTGCCCCTGCTGGAGTCCATTGAATCCTCGATTAAGCACGATAAACAGGTGATCTTATTTCAGAACCGCAAAGGCTATGTACCCATTATCCTGTGTAACCAATGCGGATGGACCCTGAAGTGCATCAGTTGCGACATTTCCATGACCTATTATAAGTCGAGCGATCTGATGAAATGCAATTATTGTGGCTATTCACAGCGGCCCGTGAAGGTTTGTCCGACTTGCGGGAGTGCTCATTTGGAAATGAGCGGTTTCGGAACAGAAATGATCGAGGAAGAACTTAAGCTGCTCCACCCCACATACAGGATCAGCCGATTTGACCAAAGCAGCATTCGTGGAAAACATGCCCATCACCGTATCGTTCATGAGTTTGAAGACCATGAACTGGATATACTCGTTGGTACCCAAATGTTGGCCAAGGGACTTGATTTTGAAGGGGTCAATCTCGTAGGAGTTATGCAGGCGGATCAACTGCTTAATTTTCCTCATTTCCGTGCGCATGAGCGGGCTTTTCAACTTTTAACCCAGGTAGCAGGGAGAGCCGGGCGGCGCGAGGAAAAAGGGAAAGTAATGATACAGACCTATAAAAAGGAACATCCGGTTCTCGAAGATGTGATCAACCATGATTATGCCCGGTTTTTCACCATTGAAATTGCCGAAAGGGAAAAATTCCATTATCCGCCTTTTACAAAGCTGATAGAAATTTCTCTGAAAAGTATGGAACTGCCTCTGCTGGAAAAGGCGGCTGCCCATTTAGCCGTTCTTTTTAAGGCCATGCTGGGCTCGAGAGTTTTGGGACCCGAAACGCCTTATGTATCAAAGATCAGGAATTTCCATATACGGAGAATGCTGGTGAAACTTGACAGAGACAAAACATCCCACTTACGCGTGAAGCAGGATATGAGAAAAATTCTGGAAGATTTCCATGCCGATAAAAAGTGGCGGGCCGTGCGGGTGCAGTTTGATGTCGATCCTGCCTGAAAGCTTTATTTGCCCCTTCCCTGAATGATAATAAGTACCGTATACAAGAGGATCTTGATATCCACGGCCAGCGACATGTTTTCAATGTATAAAATGTCGAATTTCAGCCGTTCAACCATCTGATCCACATTTTCCGCATACCCGTATTTTACTTGTCCCCATGAAGTAATACCCGGACGTACACGTTGCAAAAGCCGGTAATGGGGTGCTTTTTGGATGATCTGATCAATAAAAAACTGGCGCTCCGGGCGAGGACCTACCAATGACATATCCCCTTTCAGCACATTAAAGAATTGAGGAATCTCGTCGAGCCTTGTTTTTCGGAGAAAATAGCCCAGCCTTGTTACCCTATTGTCATTTTCCTTGGCCAATTGTGGTCCGTCTTTTTCCGCATCCGTACGCATGGTCCTGAATTTTATGATCTTAAATGGCACCCCGTTCAGGCCAATACGTTCCTGCCGGTAGAGTATCGGGCCTTTTGTAGTTACAGGCACAAGTACTCCGATAACCATAAAAATGGGCGAAGCGATCAGAATAGCGATCAGTGAAACCAAAATATCCATCCCTCTTTTTACAGACTCTTGCCATACAGGCAAAAGTTCGCGTTTCACCTCAATCAGGGCAGGTCCGAGGATATGATTAATTTTCACTGTACCGCTTATGATATCGTACAAGTCAGGAATGATACGCACCCGAACATGAACGCCTTCGAGTTCGTTCAGAATCTCGTTGATCTGGTGGTGTTCGGAAGATTCGATGGCAAGGATAATTTCCTCAATATCATAGTCTCTCACGATTTGCCGGATATCCCGAATATTTCCCAAACAAGCTAACTTATCCTGAAAGACAACTTCTTTCCCTCCATTGAGGCTTATGTAGCCACAAAAATTAAATCCCTGTGCCTTTTTTTCATTCTCCAGCTCATCGAACAACTCTCTTGCCTTGCTGTTTCCACCTACCAGTACGGTATTAAAACCTATCCTTCTTGCCTGTATCGCATGTTTGGTTTGACTTGATATGATAAAACGGAATAAGCCCGTGAGCAAAAAATGAAGGCCAAAGAGGATCAGAAAAGTGAGGTAATAATCGCGGTATGATTTCACCTCATCATCGAGTAAAAGGAGAAAAAACAGCACCAATACCCCCAAAAAGGAGGTGTTTAAGGTTACAACCATCTCCCTTAAGCGGGAACGCCTTAATACTTCCCGGTAGGTTCCGGTAAGGGTATAGATGGAAAGCCAGTAGATCGGTACAATGAGGAGGCCGAGCAGGAGATTTAAATCCGACTCCAGATCAACCGGAACCTCATACCCGAATTTTTGCGGCTCGATATACACCTTTCGGAACATAAAGAGACTGAACCAACTGATGGCCGCCGCGAAATAATCGGTAATCAGGTATTTAATGCGTTGACTGCGTGCGTTCACCCTTTTCTGTATAACAATTTGAGGTTATCGATATAGATTTTCGGATCTATGACTTCTTTGTTGACAGAGCGGAAAAATATCCGAAAACGGGTTGTGCTTCCCTGGTTAAACACTTCATCCGTCAGGTATACGTAGCCTTTCCGCCATGATTTTTCGGTTGAATATGGCGTTACAGAAGGCAGTGAAACGACCTGGCTGGGGTTTGTTGCATAAAGACCGATGGTAAAAGCCACATTGGTCTTATAATCGATCTCCAGGATCACTTCTCTTCCATCCACAGGCAGATCGAAGAGGTCCTGGGATTCGATCTCAAAAAACTGTTCACCATTCCCCATGTCAATAAGCATATAGGGTGATCCGTCAAGGCTATGTTCAACTTCGTTCTTCACATAAAAGGAATCAAAAGTACCCGACCTGAGTTGCATGGAAGCGCTATTGTCGTTAAAATCTTCCATCCAGGCGAATTCGACATTATCCTGGTATTCAAAAACAGGCTTCAGGGTATCCACGGTCAGGGGCACAAAGTCCAGCATTTGTGAATAATTTTTCATCATGGAGTATGGATGGAGTCCTTCGCGGGCAAACCACCTGATCATGGGCCTTGCCTCTACCAGCACATTGCCTTCATGCAAAACCGGTACTGTTGCCGGTGCCTGATAGGTTCCGATCGAATTATCGGCGATCAGGGTATACACATGCTGAATGTCATGGCGTTTGGTGCCCTGTCCGGGATTACCGGCCTGTTCTATAGCCGTAATATGCATATAAGCCGGATCTTCAATATCCCTTTTCCTGCAGGAATTAAAGATAATCAGCGACATGAACAATAGAAGCGGAGTATATTTCATGATGGAGGAGCGAAATTACCGAATATTTGCCTTGGATTGAATTTTTTCCAGAATCTGAAAGGCAATATTCAGTGCGTTGTATCCATCCTGAACGTTTATGGCAGTGGAAAGGTTGGAGTTTATGCTCTCTTTAAAGAGTCCCAACTCATGTTCAACCATGCCGTAAGTTCCTGTCTTCTTGGTATTTAACCCGTTTTTTAAAGCGTTTGTGGTAGCTACTGTTAAAGGATTCACAGAATCCAAACCCTGTTTGAACAAAAATTGCTCACTGTGTTGGTTCAGGTAGTCGATCGTAACGTACCTGTGCTTTTCGTAGACGCACATGGTGCTTTCTTCCCTTTCCGCGATGCGACTTGCCGAGAGACTGACCACGCAGCCATTATCGAATTCGATGCGGGCATTCACCATATCGGGCGAATCGCCATCGGTGTTTAGTCCGAACGCACGGATTTTTTTGACATTTGAACGGATCAGGCTGAGAACGATATCAATATCCGGCAGCATGAGGTCCATTACCACATTCACGTTCTGAAAAGGGTCAAAAACGGCATGATGTTTCACTTCTATAAACGAAGGCCGCAGGTCGTATTGAATGGCCTGGAGTAAAGCCGGGTTAAAACGCTCGCGATGACCAACCTGAATATGCACATTGCCTTCATAAGCCAATTCTACGAGCTCTCTGGCCTCATCCAGGGTATGTGCCAGGGGTTTTTCAATAAAGACATGTTTGCTGGCCTTTATGGCGCGGCTGGCGAGCTGAAAATGGGTTTGGGTAGGCACGAGTATATCAATGGCATCCACCTGATCAAAGAAGGCATCGGTATTCAGAAAACGATGTATGCCAAATTCTTTTTCAATTTTGGAGGCACGTGCGTCATCATCATCCATAAATCCCACCAGGGCAAACTCAGGAATATTCTGAATACACTGAATATGCATTTGTCCCAGCTGTCCTGCGCCAATAACGCCAATCTTTACCATGTTGAAAAAGTTTACATTTGCGAAATTACGGTTTGCAGCCATGCGGGTGGAAAACCGTTTTCAACGATGATCAAAAAACGTAGCCTGTGAAGGACACCTATAAACATAAAGGCCTCAGAAAACGATTAATAGAAGAACTCATCCATAAGGGTGTAAAGGATGAAACCGTGCTCCAGGCTATGCTTCATGTACCCCGCCATTTCTTTTTTGATAAGGATTTTGAAGACTTTGCCTATGATGACAAGGCCTACCCGATCGCCGACGGACAAACAATCTCCCAGCCCTATACGGTCGCCGTACAAAGCAGTTTGCTTCAGTTAAAACCGGGCATGAAGGTTCTTGAAATTGGAACGGGTTCAGGATACCAGGCAGCCGTACTGGCGGAGATGAAGGCCAGGCTGTACAGCGTTGAACGCAAAAAAAGTCTTTACCAAAAAGCCCAATTCCTTTTGAATAGTTTAGGTTATGATGTGCAAATATGGTATGGCGACGGAAGTCAGGGCTGGCCCACGCATGCACCCTACGACCGGATAATCGTAACTGCAGGAGCTCCTGAAATCCCTCAGGCCTATCTGGAACAGCTTAAACCAAACGGGATATTGGTTATTCCTGTTGGTGACCAGGATAATCAGCGTATGATGCGCGTGATCAAACATGAGGATGGCACCATCGAAAAGCAGGACCATGGTCCGTTTCGTTTTGTACCGCTCATTGGCAATGAAGGATGGTAATGCCTATTTGTAACGGGCTATTTCACGCTCCACATCCCGTTTTTTGATATCCTCCCGTTTGTCGAATGATTTTTTTCCTTTGGCCAGGGCTATTTCAATTTTCGCGAATCCCCTTTCACTCTGGAAAATACGGATCGGGATGATGGTAAGCCCTTTGTCTTTAAGCTTGTACTCCAGTTTGGCCAATTCCTTTTTGCGTAAGAGGAGCTTTCTCCTTCTGAGGGGTTCGTGGTTATTGATATTCCCGAACTTAAATTCGGCAATATGGGCGTTGATAAGGAACAATTCTCCATCATCGAAGGCACAATAAGCTTCAGCGATCGATGCATTTCCAAGACGCAGGGATTTAACCTCAGTACCTAATAATTGAAGGCCCGCCTCGTACTTATCGATGAACTCATATTCAAATTTTGCACGTTTATTTTGTATGCTTATCGTACCCGCCGCCATCTATCCCACTTTGCTTAAAAGATGATTCAATTTTTCTTTTTTAAGAATTTTTTGTCCGGTTTCTCCCTTTGCTACCAGCCGTTCTCCCACTTTTGCCTCGAAGGTTGCGATCACTTCATGTCCGTTGACCTCCTTTAAAATACCGGTAAATTCAACTTTTTGTCCGAGCAGAGCGGGTGAATGATGGACGATATTAAGGTAAGTACCTATTCCCTCTTCATCATCGTCTTTCATTTCCAATACAAAGAGGCGGCATACCCATTCGGCATCCCTTCCAAGTGCGAAGGTAGCGTATACCGGATGAACTTCACCGGATTCAAAGGCGGCAGCATCTACAGCCCTGACTATACGTTCAAAATGCTGCACTGCTCCAGTCTGAAAGGGGTTTTTCATGGCGACAAATGTAGGCTTAAGGGAAAAGCAAACAAAAAAAAGACCTCGCTAACGAGGTCTTTTTTATTATGGTATTAAAAGGAAAACGGATTAATCCCATCCTTTAGATTCACCTAATTTAACTTGTTGAACGTTCAATACTTTATGTGTATTGGTTGAAGCTCCAACTTCGTTTACGAAAGCAACGATTTTCACTTTATCAGCGTTCATTGTTCCTAAATCAAGGGAGAAAGTTTTTTCATATTTTCCACCTGCAACCAATGCACCTCCGTCAATTTTGTCGCCCAATGTAGCTCCGGAAAGTACTTTTCTCAGAACGAGCATGTGCTTGTAACCAACGATTTTTGAAGGCTGGCTGTAGTATGGGTGAGTTGGGAAACTTGGGTTGTTTGCATAGTAGTTAGCCTGGTCGTATCCGGAACCTGTGCCTGTTACATCGTCTTCGATAGCGTAAACTGTCAGACGAATATCTCCGGCAACTTCTTTGTTAAATCCGGCAGTTACTTTGATAGATCCGGCTGAAGAAGCGTCAATTTTCAATCCACAGGAAGCTGTTTCTGCGATCTGTGCATTTGCATTGCTTGACCAATATCCTCTGCTCATTGGAACTTTCTGATCTTCCATGGAAGGTCTGCGACCGATCATACCTGAAGGGAATCCGGTAACTTTAAAAGCAGAATTAAAATCGGCGTAATTTGAAATTTGCATGGCATCACCGTTGTGGATCGTAACCCCAATGATATTTGCATTTGCCTTCATCATTTCTTCAAGTCTGTATGCACCGTCTGTACACCATCCACACCATGCTCCTGAGAACTCCTCAACCAGAACTTTCTGAGTGAACGTTGACGGAACATTATTACCGCCATTGTCGTCAATTGGTTCATCTTTTTGACATGAACTTAAAGCAAGTGCAGTCATAACCACAAATGCCGCCAAGTAGATTTTTTTCATAACTGTTTAGATTTTCTATTTATACGAATTTAATAAAAAAATAATCAAAGCAAGTTGTTTTATAAAAAAAGAGGCACCAAATGGTGCCTCTTGATATGTTGTTCGTCGAAAATGAATTCCTACTTAATTACCCTGAACTCCACCCTTCTGTTTTTCTGACGTCCTTCGGGACTGTCGTTTGTGTCAACGGGTCGGCTGGCACCGAAACCTTCAGTTTTGATGCGGGTCGGGTTTATGCCTTTGGCAGCAAGATAATCACGCACGGCATTTGCTCTGTCTAAACTCAATTGTTCATTCTTTTTGGCATTTCCGGTATTGTCGGTATGACCGGCAATATAGATGCGGTATTCAGGTCGTTTATTCATGAGTTCAACCAGCTGATCCAGGCTCGCAAAAGATCCGGAACTTATCTCGGCTGAACCGATCGCGAATTCCAGGTTATCGAAGGCTACTTTTAATATCTCCTGTTCTTCTTCCGGAATTTCAAGGATATCGATCTTTTCGACCACTTTCGGACAACCGTTGTTTTCTACGGTTCCAATTTCCATCGGACAGAGGTCGACATGATCAGGAACCCCGTCGCCATCGGTATCCGGACAACCGCTAAAGCGAACAATTCCGGGTACATCCGGACATTTGTCCAAATTATCGCTGATACCGTCGCCGTCTCTATCCGGACAACCATTCAGTTCGGCAAGTCCGAATACGTCAGGACATTCGTCCATATGATCGAGAATACCGTCTTTGTCGCGATCAGGGCAACCGTTTGTTTCTATCGGTCCGGCTTGTTCCGGACATGAATCTTTTTCATCAATAATTCCGTCGCCGTCAGTATCCGGACAACCGGCAAGGGCAGGCAGACCGGGGATATCCGGACATTTGTCCAAAGAATCAATGACGGAATCGTCATCGCGGTCAGGGCATCCGTTAAATACGACTTTACCTGAGTCGTTCACACAATGGTCATTTTTATCTTCGACCCCGTCGCCATCCGTATCCGGACAACCTTTAAATTCCCACACTCCGGGTACTTTGCGGCATTTGTCGTATTTGTTTGAAACGCCGTCTTTGTCTTTGTCTTTTTCTTTTTTCCGGTGCAAGGGAACAGAGAGCCCGATATAGATATCGGCCCCATTGATATTGTCTTTGGTAAATAAGGCCGGGAAATTATCGGAACCGATCCAGAAGGGACCCGTTCTCAGGTACATTCCGACGCGTAACTTTCTGTAGTTCTGCGTGAGTTGAAGGGGAATAGAAACATCAAACCAACGTGATTCGAAGCGTGGGGTAACCGCAAGAAGGGAAAAGCCCCGTAAGCCATTTACCTGCTTTCCGCGCAGGCTTTGTATCCATACAAAATTCGCATAGAAGCCTTTGTATATATTGTAGTCGACACTCACATTAAAGCTGGAAGGCAGTTTCATTTTAAATTCTTTGGACCGGGACTGAAAACCTGCAGTTCTGTCGATAATGGAGTCGATCACTGCAAGGCTTCCGTATTCCTTCGCATACTTGTCTTCCAGAACTAACAAGGTATCTGTGAATGCTTCATCAATATATACATGTGCCCCACTTTTGAGTTTATAACTTCGAACGTATCTGTCGTTTTTAAAATTAACCGATCCAAGATCGTTCAAAGCCGCCTGAACACGGAACAGGTATTTATTTTTAGAAGGATCTGATTTTTCCTTTCCGTTCATTTTGTAGCGGTAGGATTTATAATTTGGCCGGTATTCATACGTAACGCCAAGATCTACACCAAAGCCACGACCCAATTCAAAGGGATTCTTTGAACTAGCATCATCGGTATAAAATCTGTCGCCCACATAGCCATATTCAATGTCTGCATTCTGGAATTCAAAACTATCCTCACCATGCACTGCTACATCAATGGATTCATTTCTGATGTACATTCCATACAGTGGAACAAAATATTTTCCCGTAATCCCGGCCTTTACAAATGTTTCTTTATCATCAATAATAACATGGCCATAGGTTCCCGCAAACTCATTAAAGGCAAACATGTTAATATTAATGGAATTCCCTGTGTACAGCTGGTTTAGGTTCAATTCTCCATTAAGGAAAGGTGCTGCCGAATCATTAAATCCGTAGCGGGTCATGCGGGCCAGCGGTTCTGAAACATCGGTAATTTGCCCTACAACACGAAGCCTTGCACCAAAACCAAGAGAACTTTTTGGGCCTAAATTGAACATAAAATTCAAATAGCGTTGTTCCGCCTGTATAAGTGCATTTTTTGAATTTCCATTTACATTTTCCGTTAACCAGGCATCTTTTGCCACCGGATACCCTGCCGAATCCAGATTACTCTCCTGTACTTTCCATATTTTCTGAAAAATGGGAATTCCTGTGGGATATAAAACGGCTGCAAAAGGATGGAATTCTCCGTTCCAGGTGATATAGTCGTTACTCATATGCAGGCTGCTCTGAGTGACATTAAAATAAAACTTAAATCTACTGTCAACTACATTGGAAGCGTTAAAATAAAGGCTGTTGGTGCCACTGTAATTGCTGATGGATTGTCCGATTTGAAATTGCGCCCAAACGGCAGAGGTGCATAAGAGTGTCAAAATCAGGAGCAGGGATTTTTTCATAGATGGCTTTGCTTGTCTGTTTTCAGAACTCAAATATATGGAGATTGCAGTGTCGTATCATAGGAGAATCGATTAATTTCGCCGTTTATGAAAGTAAATTTAATTTTTAGCCTGATCCTTCTCTTTGCAGTTGCATGCACCTCAACTACCAAGGAAAAGGAAAGTATACGGACGGAAGAAGAACTCCTTACCCTGATCAAAGGATGGTCAAAACCCGATTCCCTTAAAAAGCCGGAGGTGATGAAAAATTATACGGAAGCTCTGGATGAATTCCTTTTAAATTATCCGGAAAGTCCTGAACATGAAAATTTTCTATTCCTGGCCGCCAACAATGCCGCAAACATGGGGAATTATGAAGATGCTGCCTATAAGTATGCCCGTTTTTCAGAGAAATATCCGACGAGTAAAAGTCATGCTGAGTCTTTGATCGCAGCCGGGTGGTATTATAATAATAATATACATAACCTGGATTCGGCCAGAAAATACTACGAGATATTTATTATCACCTATCCTGATCATTCTTATTTCGAATCGATCACGATCGAACTGGCTAATTTGGGAAAAACGCCGGAGGAGATGCTGGATGCTGTGAAGCAGCAAGATAGTCTGCAATAGTGGACCATGGACCATAGACCATGGACCATGGACCATGGATAGGATTATTGGAACATAGGGAAAGTTCTCCTTGCTATGGTCTATGGTCCATGGTCTATGGTCTAAAAGCAGCGAGCAGGCGGACGGCCTCCACGGCTTCTTTTACATCGTGTACCCTTAAGATCTTTGCCCCTTTTAACAGCGCAACAGTATGAAGCACGGTACTTCCATTCAAGGCTTCGGCAGAGCTTAGACCCAGGGTTTTCCATACCATTCCTTTCCGTGAAATGCCTACCAGTAAGGGAGCATCCAGACGATCAAAGAGATCGAGCTGATCCAGAAGCCGGAAGTTGTGTTCATTGGTTTTTCCGAATCCAAAACCGGGATCGATAATGATGTCATTGATTCCCATGCCTCTGCAGAGGGCAATTTTAGCAGCCAGGTAATCATAAACCTCTCCTGCCACATCTTTGTATTCCGGATTTACCTGCATGGTGGCAGGTTTTCCTTTTTTGTGCATGAGGATCAGAGGGACCTTCAGAGAGGCGATCTCAGCGAGCATAGCCGGATCATCGTCGCCGGCAGAAATATCATTCACCATGCCCGCCCCTGCCTGTATTGCTTCTCTGGCCAGTTTGCTGCGGAAGGTGTCGACCGAAAGCGGGATATCGGGAAAAGCCCCGGAAATCTTTTCCACAAGCGGCAATAGTCTTCTGCGCTCTTCATCTTCAGGAATATCTGTTGCCCCCGGGCGACTGCTATACGCACCCAGATCGAGGAGATGAGCCCCCTCTTTTAAATGTTTTTCAGCCTGTTTCAGTGCTTCATCTTCATTCGCAACCCGGCTGGCTGCATAGAAGGAATCGGGGGTGGCATTTAATATTCCCATCACCACGGGTTCTTTCAGCGACAGGAGTTTTCCACGGACCTGAATCAGGTGCATTTTTTCCTGCTCTTTAAATAATTCGGGATTCATCTTACCTTGCAATTCTGGAGCCTTCAAAAGTAAGGCATTGTTAATTATCATACAGTGAGCAAAGAAACAGCAACACAATTTGATCAGGCCATCGCATTATGCAGGGAGGTTTTTGTTAAAAAACACCATGATTATGGTTCGGCATGGCGCATACTCAGGCAAACCAGCATTACGGATCAAATTTTTATCAAAGCAAAACGTATAAAAAGCATAGAAGAAAAGGGCGTACAAAAAGTTGACGAAGCTGTTGATAATGAATATATTGGCATTATCAATTATTGCATCATGGCCCTTATACAGCTCCAAAAAGGGGCCGATGAAAATGCCATGCACATGGATGGCACAGAAGTGGAGGGGCTATTCGACCGTGAAGTTGAATTGACACGTTCCCTGATGTTCGATAAAAACCACGATTACGGAGAAGCCTGGAGAGACATGCGGATCAGTACCTTCACAGACCTGATCATGATGAAGCTGATGCGGATCAAACAAATTGAGGATCTTGGCGGTCATACGCTTATCTCAGAAGGTGTTGACGCGAATTTCAGGGATATAATTAACTATTCTATTTTTGCCTTAATACGTTTAGCAGAAGAAAATGAAAGTGCTCACAGGAATTAGCCGTGTCCTCGTCGGACTCCTTTTTATCTTTAGTGGATTCATTAAAGCCAATGACCCGATCGGCTTTTCGTATAAGCTGACGGAATATTACAGCATCTTTGGTTTGTCCTTTTTGCAACATCAGGAGGTATTGCAGGCTGTAGTGATTTGTGTGGCTGAGATCGTTTTGGGAATCTGCGTGTTGGTGGGAATCCGTATGCGGGTGACTTCCTGGTTATTATTGGGTATGATCGTGTTTTTTACCTTCCTCACCGGGTTTACTGCCGTGGGGAATTGGTTTTTTGAAAACCCGGAACATGCCACCACGCTGAAGTTTGCGGATATTTTGGGCTTTGTTCCCAAAGAGATCTATTACATGACCGACTGCGGTTGTTTTGGGGATGCCATTAAGCTCACCCCCTTCCAGTCGTTTTATAAGGACCTTTTTCTAACGGTATTGATCATCCTTATTTTTATTCGGAGGAACCATATTCGTCCGTTTTTTGCCAAAATCCTTCAAACCAACCTCATCATCTTCTTTATACTGGCCAGTGCCTCCTTTTCGATCTACTGCTGGACCTATATGCCCGTTATCAATCACCTGTTTTGGGATGAAGGGGCGAATATCAGAGAACTGACTGCAGAAGTACCGGCTACCAAAGCAATGGTTTTCATCTATAAAAATAAGGAAACCGGAGCCCTTGAGCGCTTCAATGTGGATGAACTCGGAAAGCTGACCGACAAACATGAGTTTGTTAACCGTGATGAAGTCATTACTGATCCCGGTGTTCCCGCTAAAATTCACGATTTTTTTATCCGGAACGCTCAGGGAGAAGACCTCACTGCCCGTATTCTGGATGAAGACGCCTACCAGCTTTTTGTGATCGCTTATGATCTGAAAAACACCCGGCTCAAATCCTATAAGCACCTGAAAGGGTTTCTGAGAACCTGGCAGGACAGCGGACATAAGATCTATGCCTTAACAAATTCAGATACTGAAACATTTGAAAAATTCAGGCATGAGCATCAGTTGGCATTTCCTTTTTATCAGTTGGACCTTACCGCTTTAAAATCGATCATTCGCAGCAATCCCGGATTTATCCTCATGCACAAGGGGATCGTGGTTAAACGCTGGTCATCGCGCAATGCTCCCGATCTGAAAAACCTCGAAAAGGCGATCGCTAAATACGAGAAAAAGGGGAAATTATGAGCTTTCTGGTTTACTTCGGTAAACGTTTGGCTTATGCCTTTCTCACCCTACTTGGGGTGCTCACACTGGTGTTTTTTCTCTTTCAGGTACTCCCCGACCCTGCCCAGTTAACCATGGGGCAAAGAACGGATGCCAAAAGCATTGAAGCCGCCAGGGAAGAAATGGGCCTTGACCTCCCCGTTCATCTGCGTTATTTTCATTATTTAAATGACCTTTCACCTATTCACTTTTCGTATGAAGACAATGAAAGGAGCTCGGTTGAAATCAAGCTGGCCCGGGTTTATATCTCTCTGCAGGCGCCCTTTTTTCGTAGTTCTTACCAGAGTAAAAAACCCGTTGCCCGTATTTTGGGGGAAGCGATGGAAGGCACTGCCGTTCTTGCCCTTACGGCTATGCTTATTGCCGTATTGTTTGGCATCGCCGCTGGAGTCTTTTCAGCCCTGTATCATGGTAGCTGGATCGACCGTGCTTTATTGGCCATCAGTACCCTGGGTATTTCGTTACCCTCCTTTTTTGCCGCCATACTAATTGCCTGGTTGTTTGGTTATGTTGGCCACGCCATAACGGGATTAAGCATGACTGGCAGCCTTGTCGATTATTCCTACGATGAAGGCCGCCATTATGTATGGAAGAACCTGATCCTGCCGGCTGTTGCCCTGGGAATTCGTCCTCTCGCCATTATCACCCAACTCACCCGTAGTTCCATGTTGGATGTTTTGGGTATGGATTATATCGTTACGGCCAGGGCCAAAGGATTGAGTGAAGGCCGTGTGTTATGGAAACACGCACTGCCGAACGCACTTAACCCGGTTGTCACCTCTATTTCCGGCTGGTTTGCCTCTTTGTTGGCCGGAGCTTTTTTTGTGGAATATATCTTCAACTGGAAAGGCCTGGGCAAAATTACCGTAGAAGCCCTGGAAAAAGCCGACTACCCTGTAGTTATGGGCAGTGTGCTGTGGGTAGCGCTTATTTTTATCTGTATCAATATGGGTGTCGACATCCTCTATAAAAAGCTTGATCCACGAATTCAATTGCAATGAAGGCCCTGTTTCTTGTCGGTTTTATGGGCGCTGGCAAAAGCACCCTGGGTAAAGAACTTGCCCAAAGACTTTCCTGGGATTTTTATGACCTGGATGAAGAGATAGAACGTATCCATCACCATTCCATCCCTGAGCTTTTCAGTGAATTGGGAGAAACAAAGTTCCGTGTATTGGAAAAGGAGGTATTGAACGGATTTGAAACAAAGACCGCTTCTTTTGTACTTGCCAGTGGTGGCGGTACCCCGTGCTTCTTTGACAATATGGAATGGATGAAAAAACAAGGCGAAGTCCTTTTTATTGATACCGAACCCCGGGAACTGCTCAGGCGATTAAAAGGCAAAGAAAGCGGGAGACCCGTTCTAAAATCACTAAAACCGGAAAGATTTGAAGAAGAAATGCTGATTTTACTGGGAAAAAGAAGGCCATTTTACCTTCAGGCCCCATGGATTCTGGGGAAAAACGTGAGAAATATCGACGAAGTTATTCACATGCTCAATAGTTAAAATGGCACCAAAAGCCTTGCTATCACTGGGTTTATCCGGGTAAATAATGTGAATTATTGTGGAATTTTGGGTTTTCCACAAGAAAAAATCGCTGAAGCCCTTGCAAATAAGGGGTTTATTGCTAAGTTTGATTAAACATTCATTATACATAAACTAATACAGTAGTACTATGAACAAATCAGACCTCATCAACAAAATTGCAGAAGATGCAAAGCTTACTAAAGTTCAAGCTCAGGCTGCATTGAATTCTTTTTTGGATGCTTCTGCGTCTACTTTGAAAAAAGGTGACAAAGTGATCCTTGTAGGATTCGGTACTTTTTCCGTAGCTAAAAGAGCTGCAAGAACCGGAAGAAACCCACAAACTGGCAAAGAGATCAAAATCGCTGCTAAAAAAGTGGTAAAATTCAAACCAGGTTCTGAGCTTTCTTCTAGCATCAAGTAATCTGTAATCAAAGGTTTAAAGATCCCGGGGCCACATTGAGGCTGCCGGGATTTTTTTTGAATACATTTGAAGCGATGTTATCCAACCGTCAATTATTCCTGCGTCATATGGCGCAGACATCTGATGCCCCCCTTCTGTTGGAAATAACACAGGCAGAAGGTGTTTATCTTTTCGGGGCAGATGGTAAAATGTACCTGGACCTGATTTCCGGGATCAGCGTGAGCAGCCTGGGACACGGAAACCCTAATGTAAAAGCAGCCATTCAGGAGCAAAGCGAAAAATACCTGCATTTGATGGTATATGGAGAGCTGGTTCAAAGTCCCCAGGTGAAACTGGCCACAAGCCTCAGCGCCTTATTACCTGACTCGCTTGATGCTGTTTTTTTTGTAAACTCGGGCAGCGAGGCCGTTGAAGGTGCTTTAAAGCTGGCAAAGCGGGTGAGCGGCAGAAAAAAGATCATGGCCGTTCGGAATGCCTACCATGGCAGCAGCCACGGGGCCCTGAGCCTGATGAGCGACGAAAACTACAAGCAGGCCTTTGCTCCGCTCCTGCCTGAAATTTATCATATCAACCTGAATGTTACGGAGGATCTGGAGCAAATCACAAATGAATTTGCCGCAGTGGTCATTGAACCTATACAGGGAGAAGCGGGTTATTTGCCCTGCGACCTGGAATACCTGCATGCCCTGCGTCAGAAATGCGACGAAACCGGAACCCTGCTCATTTTTGATGAAATACAAAGTGGAATGGGAAGAACCGGGAAACTATTCGCTTTTGAACATTATGCTATTGTTCCCGATATTTTGCTAGTTGCCAAAGCCTTTGGAGCCGGAATGCCCCTGGGTGCCTTTATCAGTTCCGGGAAAAATATGAACACGCTGACCCATGACCCGGTATTGGGACATATCACCACCTTTGGCGGGCATCCCTTATGTTGTGCTGCTTCGCTGGCAGGCCTCAATTTTTTGATGGAAAAAAGATTAATGGCCGGAATCCCGCATAAGGAATGGCTTTTTAAAAACCTCTTGAAGCATGATAAGATCAGATCCATCAGTGGAAAAGGCCTGATGCTTGCATTGGAATTCTCTGATTTTGAGGAAAATAAGCGTTATATTGATGCCTGTATAGAAAAGGGATTATTAACCGACTGGTTTCTGTTTGCACCGAATAAAATGCGCATTGCTCCACCACTGACCATCAGCGAACAGGAGATCGAAAAAGCCTGTGAAATTATTCTGGATGTTTTGGATGCTTNNTACGCCACTCGGTAAACAAGGTAGCCCATATCGGCATCGTTAACAGATAAAGTGGCAAAACCCACAGGCTCCCGATAATAAACGCCAACACAGCCCCTTGAATGAGCGCAAAAATGGGTTGAACCAATAAGGCCAATCCGAATTTTATTGAGCTATGGAAAGTAATATCCTTTACCCCCTTTATAATTTTTCTGTTCAGGACGAATACAGGTAAAAAATGGATAAAAGCCAGCCAGTAAAAGGGGTATTTGATCCATACAGCCAGTTTTGCAGACCAGGTAGGTGGAGGAATTTTTTCTTTTAATTCTTTCCACCAGTCGCGTAGTTCATGGCGGTACAGGGCATCATCGAGAGTCAGGGGCCAGTCGGGTATATTTCTTTGGAAATTTGGATGACTCACCTCCTTTAAAAATTGCTGCTGGTAATGGTAGCTGTCGATGACAGGGAGTGTGATCAGCCGTTCAGCAAGTTCCTGCCTCCATTGTTCCGCCTGTTCATAAGCCTCTCCTTCAAGATCGATATGAATGATCTGGTCTTTCATGGCTTCGCGCATGAATTCATTAAAACGGTAAAAGGTCTTTTGGGGGGTGTCTTCCCTCGGGAAATTTTTTACCAAAATCGGACTTCCGAAGTTGACCAGTACATCCTGGTTGAGCCGGGTCAGTTCATTGTAATACAGCCCGACCGGGATAATCACCAACTCACTTTCAGGATCCTTCTCCAGAATACTAAAGGCCATTCGTACCAACCCTTTACGTAAAGGGTGAACCTGACGTTTCCAAAAGTGACTCCCTTCCGGAAAAATGATCATGCTCTCCCCTCCTGCCACCTTTTGGGTAACAAATTCCATTACCGGGTCATTATTTGAAAGCGTTTCCTTGCCGTCTTTCATCCTGAATATGGGGAGCATACGCCAGGACCGGAAAAGGGCGCCAATTATCTTTATTTTGAATACATCGCCCCGGGTCATAAAATAATGTTGCCTCCCCGAAAAATAGGAAATGACCAATGGATCCATCAGGGCATTGGTATGGTTGGAGGCAAAGATCACCGGCTTATTTTTTGGGATATGGTGTTTGCCACTTACTTCCAGTCGACGGTAAAAAAGTTCAAGACAGCGGCATAATAACCATTGCCAAAGCGAATACCACAACGATCTCCTCTCCTTAGTCATACCCGCAAAATAAGGCAGAATCCGTATTCTCTATACGGATTCTGAAAATTTTGACAGAAATATGACAAATCAGGGAAAAAATTATGTTCTCAGGCAAGCTCCATGGCCATTGGCAGACTGATAAACTCCAGCCAACGACCTTCTGCGTGTTTATAGATCACCATCCTTTCGATGGTAAAGGACGCATTGAGTTTTTTACCCGCAAAATGATTCCATACAGCGGGAAAACGCAGGTTGTCGAGGTCGCGATGGGCCAGGGTAATATGAGGGAGATATTGGTTATTCCGCTGAGCCGGAGCCAAACATCCAGCAGCTTCCAGATTATCCACAATATCCTTTTGCATTTTGATGAGGGCAGAAGAACGCTGTAATCCCACATAAATAACCGATTCGATAAATGAGCCGAAATCGGCAGTGGTGAGATGGATCGGGTTAATTTCTTTTTTGATCCCCTCGATGCATGTATTCAGTTTGACATGGTCGCTTTCGCGGCATTCAAAAGGTGCCTGAAGGGTAATATGGGGAGGAACGCGCATGGCGTAATTGAGGCCGAATTTTTCTTTCAGCTCTTCCTGCAAAACACGAATTTTATCTGAAAATGATTTCTCAGGAATCAGGGCGATAAAATGGAGATGCGGAGTCATAGTACGAATATGAGGCGAAATAGGTGCCAGTGGCTGCTCGGTTACTGATATTCCTAAATCATTTCTTCAAAAGTTACAAACCGATTAACTTTCGGTAGTGATTTGAAAATTTATTGGGACAATTGCGAACAATTTGTATGTTTGCAGCCCCTTAAGCCCGGGTGGCGGAATTGGTAGA
>DQHT01000136.1:0-2460 GCA_003531115.1 Bacteroidota bacterium
GCGTTGGGAATGTCGAGACCGGATTCAATGATGGTGGTAGCTACAAGAACATCATATTCTCCTTCCACAAATTTGATCATCACATCCTCCAATTTGTCGCCTTCCATTTGTCCGTGTGCCACCGCTACCCGGGCGTAGGGCACTGTTTCCCGGATCATGTGCGCAATATCGTTGATGTCTTTAACCCGGTGATGGATCATAAAAACCTGTCCGCCACGGTCCAGCTCATGCTCCACGGCTTCTTTGATCAGCTCGCGGTTAAAAATATGGATCTCGGTTTTTACCGCCTGCCGGTTGGGCGGCGGAGTATTGATAACCGAAAGGTCCCTGGCGCCCATCAAACTGAAATGCAGGGTTCTCGGAATTGGAGTGGCGGTGAGGGTGAGGGTATCCACGTTTACTTTGAACTGCTTGAGTTTTTCTTTGGTAGCCACCCCAAATTTCTGCTCTTCATCGATGATCAGCAGCCCAAGATCTTTAAACTTGGTTTGTTTGCTCACCAATTTGTGGGTGCCTATCAGGATATCAAGTTTTCCATCGGCCAGTTTTTGCATGATCTCTTTTTCCTCTTTGGCTGAACGGAAACGATTCACATAATCAATGGAACAAGGGAAATCCTTCAAACGGCTGCTGAAGGTTTTGTAATGTTGTTGAGCAAGGATGGTTGTTGGAACCAAAACCGCTACCTGTTTGCTGTCGCATACTGCCTTGAAGGCAGCGCGGATAGCCACCTCTGTTTTGCCAAAGCCCACATCGCCACAAACCAAACGGTCCATCGGGTGAGGCTGTTCCATGTCTTTTTTTACATCCTCAGTAGCCTTAAACTGATCCGGGGTGTCCTCATAAATAAAAGAGGCCTCCAGTTCGGTTTGCAGGTAATTATCGGGCGCATAGGCAAATCCTGGCTGCGATTTACGAATGGCATAAAGCCGGATAAGGTCGCGGGCAATGTCTTTGACTTTCTTTTTGGTGCTCTTTTTAAGTTTCTCCCAGCTATCGGAACCAAGGCGATGCAGTGTTGGTTCTGTGCCTTCTTTACCTACATATTTAGAAATTTTATGAAGGGAATTGATATGGACGTACAGCAGGTCATTGTTTTTATAGACCAAACGCACCGCCTCCTGTTTTACCCCATTCACTTCGAGCTTTTCCAGTCCGCCGAAACGCCCGATACCATGGTCGATATGGGTCACAAAATCGCCGGGTTTAAGTTCGCTGAGTTCTTTTAAGGTCAGGGCATTGGAAGCCTTGTTGCGCGTGCCACTTCGGTATTTGAAATAGCGGTCGAAAAGCTGGTGGTCGGTATAGCAGGCCACGCCAAATTCTTCATCAATAAAACCTTCACTCAGCCCTTTGTATACAGGTTGAAACGCAACGGTTTTATCGATATCCTGAAAGATCGAATAAAGACGCTCGATCTGTTTGCTGGTTTCGGAGAAGATGAGGGTTTGTATATTTCGTTCGCTATGGGCTTTGATATCGCCGATGATCCGTTCGAAATTTTTATTGAAATAAGGCTGGGGTTTGATGCGGAATGCAAATTCCACATCGGGTTTGAGTCCGGCGCGGGTGCCGAATTCGACCACGCCAAAGTTTTTAAGGTGTTTTTTTATGGATTTACCTTCTTCAAAGAGAATATCCGGGTCAGAAAGTCCATCTTTATCCGCCAGATTGGAGTGGAATGCCAGCGCTTTTTCTATTCCCAGATCAATACTTTCCAGGGTATTGATGCTGTCGCGGATCCAGAGCCGGGTGCCTTTGGGGAGGTAGTCGAAAAAGGAGACCCGTTCTTCGGCTATGCCTTCGTTTTGGATATTGGGAATGATGCTGGCACTTTTTATACGTTTAACGGAGAGTTGGTCCTCCGGGTCAAATTCCCGGATACTTTCCACCCGGTCGCCATCCAGTTCGATACGGTAGGGCAGGTCGTTGCCGAAGGAAAATACGTCAATGATCCCTCCGCGTATGGAAAACTGTCCGGCCTGGAAAACAAAATCCACCCGTTCGAAATGGTGTTCGGCGAGCAGTTCCATGATAAAGTCGAGGTCAAAATTTTCGCCTTCACGGATGCGGAAGCTGTTTTTCTCGAGGGATTTTTGTCCGATCACCCTTTCGCTGATGGCCTGCGGATAGCTCACGATTACCGGAAGTTCATTGGGGTCGCTCAGCCGGGCGAGCACCTCGGCGCGCATGAGCACATTGCCGGTATCCAGACTATCCTGGCGAAAAGCTTTTTTATAGGATGAGGGAAAAAGCAGCACCTGGCCGGCGCTTACATTTTCAAAGTCGGTACGGAAATAGGAAGCTTCCTCTTCATCATTCAGAATAACGAGCATGGGTTCGTTCAGTGCTTCGTAGAGGATAGCCGCAAGGATGGCTGCTGCAGAGCCGTTGAGTCCACTGAGGTGCACGCGGGCTTTAGGGTTTGCGTCAAGTGCGGCATGCAGTTCCTGTATGCGC
>DQHT01000136.1:2513-17990 GCA_003531115.1 Bacteroidota bacterium
GGTTCGATTCCCCTACGGGCTACAGTGAAGCAGAGAAGGCTTGGGATTCATACTCTCAGGCCTTTTTTGTTTTTAAGGTACTTGGTGGAATTGCTTCCTTTTCCCCGCCTTCTCGCTTCACTGTAGACTGATGAGGGAATGGGAGGTGAAGCGGTATGGAGCACCTTGGTCCGTCATGTTGAGCGGAGCCGAAACACGATGGACGGAGCAAACATTAGATACCCGTTACTACCAAAACCCCATAGGGGTGAAAGGATTGTAGAATAAGGCCGTTCCTGAAAAAGTAGCGTACTTACAACCAGAAGTAGTGGCCGATTTTCAAATTCCCGAAAAGCACCCCAAGGTGTTGAGTATTCCCAATATTCCAGCTGTCTTTTTCTTTTTTAATGCGATTAGTAACCAATATGGTTACTAATTTGTATCTTTGTTTCAAGAATAGAGTGTGAATGAATATTTACAATCGAAGCACCGTCAAGGACTTTTACACCAAACATTCGGCATGTAAGGAAACGCTTGAGAAATGGTTTCATGATGTTGAGGCATCATCCTGGAAAAAGCCATCAGATGTGGTCAGAGATTTTAATACTGCCCGAACGATTAAAAACAATCGGGCGATTTTTGAAATAAATAGAAATGACTTTCGCTTGATCGTTGAAATAAATTATGAAAAAGGGTGGGTATTTATCAAGTTTATAGGGACTAATTCGGAATATGACAGGATTGACGCTTTAACAGTCGATCAATTCAAAAAGAAGAAAGAACAGAAATTAAGACTGTAAATAAAAATTGTATGGTACTGCGCATTTTAAAAACAAAAAAGGAATACCTCCTTGCATTGGAAAGATTTGAAGAAATATTTAATGCTAAGGTTGGTACACCGGAAAGTGATGAGGCAGACATCCTTTCTCTGATTATTAAAGATTATGAGGAAAGGCATTATGTAATTGATGCTCCTAACCCAATTGATGCTATTAAATACCGTATGGAACAACAGGGTTTGACAAACAAGGACCTGGCGCAAATTTTAGGGTTTAAAAGCCGGGTATCCGACATTTTTAAAATGAACCGGAAACTCAACCTGACCATGATCCGCAAATTGCACGAAACATTACATATCCCGCTTGAAACCCTGGTCAAAGAGTATTAGTTGATAAATTACATTTCCCAACGCCCTTCCTCACAACTATTAGTTGTTATTTTCCTGAAAAAGTAGCGTACTTACAACCAGAAGTAGTGGCCGTTTTTCAAATTCCCGAAAAGCGCCCCAATACCTTTGTAGGGTCAAATAACAATATAAAAAACACCCTTATGTTAAGTACAAAAATGATCGGTAGCCGCATTGCCGAAGCGAGAAAGCAAAAAAGCATTTCTCAGGCTCAACTGGCCCAACAATTATTTATCAGTTCACAGGCAGTTGGAAAATGGGAGCGGGGAGAATCCATGCCCGACATCCTTACTTTAAACCGCCTCGCCGAAATTCTGGGCGTCGACCTGAACTATTTTTCAGAAAGTTTCCAGTCTGCAGGGAATGGAACATTAAATAAAGCGAACGAGGAAAACAGCGCTTCGTCTGAAAGGGAGTTGCTGAACAACTTCAGCGGGAGCAATTTGCCGGAGAGTGACTTTGCCGGAGTCGTCGCGCATAAACGGAAATTTAACGGAAGTGCCCTCCAGGGAACCGACTTTACGGGTGCAGACCTCACGGGCAGCTCCTTTATTGGAAGTGATGTGAGTGGGGCAGATTTCAACGGAACCAACCTTACTGATTGCAGCCTGAAATCAAGTGATTTTAAAGATGGCTATTTTCATAAAACCATTCTTGTACGCACCCTCTTCAGCAGTTCAGACCTGACCGGGGCAAAATTTATTGAGGCCAATCTGATCGATGTCCGGGTATCCGCCACCGACCTGAGCAAGGTTATTTTTGAAGACTGTAGTTTTACCGGAGTGGAGTTTAAATCTTCCGACTTGAGCGGAATAAATTTTGACGGGCAATCCTTTACGAATGTGAGGTTTGACAAAGTAGCACTCAAGGGAACCAGCTTTAGGAACGCAACATTTAAAAATGTCTCTTTCCTTCCTTCCCTGGCCCTAACCAATAAATATTTCCGAGCCATCAAAACGATCAACTTTGAAGGGGCTAAGATGGATAAGCTGACCTATGCGGTACTCAAAAGTTATGAGGCGGATCTGGCTAAGGTTACGCTCATCTGAATCTGATGAGGAAGGAAAGGCTGGGAGCGGGACCTTCGGTCTGAGCGGGGGAGCGAGGGAGCGGAAAAGGGGAGAGGCATAAAATACTTTTTTATATATTTGGTCAGGCACCAAACCTATGTTCCGGAAAAAAGTATTTCGCGAGATCAAACAAAAAGCTGACCCCATTGGGCGGCGGGGAGAGCAGATCTCCCGGCTGGAAGCCTTTAGCGATGCAGTTTTCGCCTTTTCTATTACCCTGCTCATTGTTGCCCTGGAAGTTCCGAATAACTACGAGCAGCTCATGGAAAGTATGAGTCGTTTTTTCTCTTTCGCAATCTGCTTCGCCATCCTCTTAATGATCTGGAACGCCCAAAATAGCTATTTTGGGCGTTCCAGANNTCTGGAACGCCCAAAATAGCTATTTCAGACGTTTTGGACTGAATGACGATACTTCCGTAGTGCTCAATGGTTGTCTCCTGTTTACCTGCCTCTTTTTTGTGTACCCGCTTAAATTTCTGTTTTCGGTATTTCCTTCCATATATACCCCGGGAGCCGACCTTGATCAGGCCCAAAATTTATATTATATCTACAACGCTGGCTTTATGGGCATTTATCTTTTGTTTGGACTCATGTACAGGCACGCGCTACGCCGGCAAAATGAACTCGGATTAACGGGGGAACAAGCTTTCCACACAGAATCCCAGATGATTACCTACTTCCTTATAGCAGCAACAGGCTTGGCGCCGATTACTTTCGCCATGTTAGGCGAAGGGTTTATTGTATTAGCTCCCATATCCTATGTCCTGATCTGGCCGGTTACTGCTATTAGCGACCGAAGGAGAAAGCTGCTGTTTACTAAAAAGTTCGGTGGGGAAAATACACGTGAAGAACCTGGGATCGAAGACACCTGATCTGGGGAGAAGTGGTACATGGTATGCAACACTTCACTAAAACCAGATAATGAAAACCATAACTTTAATTCTGCTATTCAGCGGGTGTTATGATTCCGCAAGTCAGGCTCCTGTTGAAGAAAAGCATCCTCCTTTATCTTTTGGCGTTGGTTTGAACCTGGGTGTAATTCCGGGTATAGATGCAGGCTTGCAGGTGAGCCGTTTTGTGGGTACCCGCCTCAAAGCGGGGTATTTTCGCTACAACGACTACCCTTACGATGTGTATGTGCAATCTGTAAAGTTGGAAACCCGTTCCTCCTTGAAATTGGGAGCCGTAGAAATTCTGGGTGATGTTTTTCCCTTTGGTTCCGGTCTGTTCAGGGTGACGGGAGGTTTGGCAATTTTCACCCGAAATACCTTACACATAAGGGGTTATCTTGGGGAAACCATCTATTACGAGGGTCAGGAAATAAGACCCGAAGATGTCGGCTTTATAGATGCTGATATTAGCTGGAAACGTGCCGGTGCTTATCTCGGGATAGGGATGGGAAGAACTGTCCCTAAGAATAGGGTGGGAGCAGGCTTTGATTTGGGTGTATACTATATGGGCAAGCCATCAGTCGACGTCAATTATACCGAGGAGTACACTCCTGAAATCAGACAAGCCTTGCAGGAGTATGTGGAGCCTTATAAGTTCCTGCCTTACCTTAATGTCAGGGTTTCCTTCCGGCTGATACCCTGATTAAAACCCCTTAAGTATCTTTGAATTCCGAGGTGCGGTGAGCATATTTGGCAAAACGTTTGGTTTTGCGCGGGTGAACTTTGGTATACCATCAATTAACAGGGTAAATATACGATCTCTTTTTTTTGACAGAACCGTGACCATTGCTTTTAAAGTTTGATGTTAAAATTGGATATCACAAATTGTGATNNTTGAAACCAGGGTTTTAAATCAGGCTGTTAAACGTAATGCCAAGCGTTTCCCTTCTGACTTCATGTTTCAGATGACTGAAATAGAGTTCCTAAAATGGAAATCACAATTTGTGATATCCAATAATCAGAAAATGGGATTGAGAAAACGGCCCTTTGTTTTTTCGGAACAAGGAGTCGCCATGTTATCCAGTGTGCTTTCCAGCGAAGTAGCCATAGAAGTGAACATTCAAATCATCCGCATATTTAGCCGTATGAGGGAAGTTCTGCTTTCCCATCAGGATCTCCTATTAAAATTGGAATCTCTGGAAAAGAGGATCATTCTCCATGATACGAAAGCCGGGAAAAACGAAGAAGATATTCAGTTAATATTTAGCGCACTAAAAGAACTTTTGAACCCTCCATCCATACCAAGGACACAAATTGGGTTCAAAGCAGCAGAGTGAGAATTAGACAATTGTGGCAATCCAATTTCACCTCACCGGCACTAACCTAAAGATCCTCCCCGGCGATTCGGTGCTGATATATAAATACCCATCCGGCCCCTCAGCCACTTCCCGTACCCGAAAAAGTTCATCGAGCAGTTTTTCCTGATGGATGACTTTATTGTCATTATCCAGATGTAGCCGGAAAAGACTCTGGGAAACAAGTCCGCCGATAAAAAAGTCATTCTGCCATTCGGGGTATTTGTCGCCTTTGATCCGGGTGAGTCCGCAAGGAGCAATGGAAGGCACCCAATAACAGACCGGCTGTTCCATGCCTGCTCTGGCGGTATCTTCTGAAATCACACTTCCATCATAGTCGAATCCGAATGTAATTTCCGGCCAGCCGTAGTTTTTGCCTTTTTGTATGATGTTCAATTCATCNNCGGTGGCCATAGCTCCATATTTCGGGTTTGGCACCGGCAGTTCCAACGAAAGGATTGTCGGTGGGAATTGTGCCGTCGTCTTTAATACGGATCAGTTTACCCAAATGATTGCCGAGATTCTGAGCCTCTTCCTTCGCAATATACCTTTCACCCAAACCAAAATAGAGGTCAGAGCCGACAATTTGCATGCGGCACCCAAAATGGCCACCTCCCGACATCCCCGGGTCGGTCTGGAAAAGTAACTGAAGGTCAGTAAGAACAGTGCCGTTTATCTTTGCCCGTGAAATTGCCGTGCCCACTCCGCCATTTCCCTGCGCGGAATAAGCGAAATAGATCCATCCATTGGTTTTGTAGTCGGGATGCACCAATACGTCGAGCAATCCACCCTGGCCTCCCTTTTCAATGGCCGGTAATCCGGTAATTTCCTTGTGGGTACCGGCTTTCAGGTCGACGATATAAAGTTTGCCTACTTTATCTGTAATGATCATCTCCTGACTGTTAAGAAAATCGATACCCCAAATTATGGTAAATCCACTCGCCACAGTATCCAGATAAAATTTAAGGTTTTCGGAGGTTTCGATATAAGCCCCCGGAGGTATCTCCGTTCCCGGATCGTGAACCTCAACCTTTTTGCAACGGCTCAGGGAGCAGATCAGCGGTAATGCCACAAGTAGGAAAAGTGCAAAATAGATTCCCCGGATTTTCATCCTTTAAAGTTCCATAAAAGAAATGAATTGAGCAACCGTGACAATTTGTTGTGCTTTCATGTAGGTTCACCCGACCTCCTCCGCTTACCGGAATACGTGTAAATCTTTGTTTTGGCAAAGCTACGGCGGTTAAAAATTGGGTGAAAAAACCTATTTTTGCAACTTCTTTGGTCCCGTAGTTCAACGGATAGAATAAGCGTTTCCTAAACACTAGATATGGGTTCGATTCCCGTCGGGACTACAGTGAAGCAGAGAAGGCTTAAGGGTTTTTGCCCTTAAGCCTTCTCGATTTTACCAGAGTATTGTGGAATTGCGTTTTCTCACTTCGTCTTCTCGCTTCACTGTAGACCAACGAGGGAGGAAGACCAAGGGGTCAAACAAGATGGGTCTTTAACCTGCAAAAAAAGCAGCAAAGGAATGCGGTTCTAAGGAAGACCAGCATAACCATGCCTCATTTTCCAAAGGAAATACTTCTCAAGCAGCACCTTTCCAAAATCATTAAAGACATTGGGAAGCATGATGGCGAATGCTCTTGGCTTGAATAAGTGATTGGAAAAAATGAGCACTTCTTTTCTGCCTGCATCCATGACGCACAGTCCGGGTATCTGTCCCCAGGTCTTTTCGATCAGTTTTGTATTTCCCTTGATGCTGCGCACCACATTTTCTGCTACTATTTTTCCGGTTTCATCACTCGGATAACCTGTTTTAGGCACTCCAAAAGCTATTTCTCCCTGTTTAAAGGGTGCAGCTACATTCACGGCCAGTCCTGCTACCCAAACATTATCGAACTGCTGATGCCTGTACGATGGCAATACATCGATAAATCCATTGGATGCGGCAGCCAATCCGGGGGATTGTGTTATCAAATCTACTCCCAGAAAGGAAGGCATGAGCATCGTAAATTTAGAAGGGAGCCGTTCCCCGGTACTCAGTATCACCTCGTCTTTTTTCACTTCCGAAACACCCACATTTGTGCGGTAATGGATATTGAACATTTTCATAAAGCTTTTCAGCATCGTTTCTCCCAGGGGCATGCCGTCGATTCCGAAATGACCGAGATAAGGTTCAGGGGTAACCCAGTATAGATCTACTTTCTTCCTTATTTTTTGTTCTCTCAGCCACTTCTCAATATTGAAAAGAAATTCATAAGCCGCGCCCATGCAACCTGCTGACTGGGTGGCACCGATCACAATGGCTCCCGGGTCTTTTTTAAATGTCTCCAGCTTCTCCCTTGTTTTCATCGCCCCATCGGGAGTGCCGATATAATAACCATGTTCTCTTACTCCGGGGGCAATATCGTAATTCACTTTGGGACCTGTTGCGATAATCAGGTGGTCGTATTCGAAGGTCCCATCCTGGGTGTGTACGACGCGGGCAAGCGGGTCAATTTTTTCTGCCACGGTTTTTACGAATTTTACGCCGCGCTTTTCGAGCACCGGCCTCCGCGGAATAGTGATGTCTTTGATTTCCCTTCGTTTGGTCGGAACCCATATCAGCGAAGGAACGAAGAGAAAATTATCGCTCCTGTCGATCAACAGCACTTCCGCCTTGTCTTTCAATTTTCGTTTAATCTGGATAGCTGCAGTAAATCCTGCGAAGTTTCCACCGATAACAACTACTTTCATACGATTATGGCTTTATAAAGTTTGACGAATAAACTCAAAAGCAAAGCTACCTCACGCTAAGTCAACGGAGACTGACCATGGTCACCTGATAAGCTGATTCTTATCAGTTGGCCGTGGGAATATTCTCAAAATTATAGTATATATTCGTTAGTAACTTATTGTAAACCACCAAAACCGGCTGTTATGAAAATCAAGTTCTTTGCTTCTTCACGGCTTCTCCTATTGGCCGCAATCTCTTTTCTATACCTGCCTGGCTCGGCACAACTCAGCGGTAGTTATACCATCAATCCTAGCCAGTCGGCCAGCAATACCAATTATACGAATTGGGCTTCAGCCGTCAGTGACCTTGTGTCGGGATCACGAAGCGATGGAGGTACAGCCCAGGGTCCGGGTGTTGGTGGGGCAGTAACCATTACCGTATTTGATACGATTTATAATACTCAGGTAGAGATCGGTGCGATCAATGGAACCTCCTCTTCGAATACAGTTACCTTTAAATCAAACGGGGGCGACAGCAGTACATGTGTGCTGCGTTATGCCTCAACCGGCGCAAGCAATACTGATTTTGTGCTCTTGTTAAACGGCTGCGATTATGTCACTTTTCAGGAAATAGGATTCGAACGTACCGGAACAAATACCTATTCCACAGCAGTCCAATTAAGTGGCGACGCGGATTATAACCGTTTTATCCGTTGCCGTATGATCGCCAGGAAAATGCCCAGCAATTCAAGTCTGGGTTTCCAATATGGAATAGGTTCCTGCATCTACTTTACCGGCAATGCGGATTATACAGAAATAACAAATTGCCGGCTCACTTATGGCTATAATGGGGTTTACGGCACGCAAAGTTGTACCGGGAACAAAATTTACGGTAACCAGATCGATACCAGCGGATCTGCCGGTATTTACATGACTTCGCAAACCGGGCTTGAAATTGTCGGGAATACGTTTAACATTGGCGATTTTGGTCCCAACCAGGGGCATTATACCTCCTATGGTTTCCGGATCGAAACCTCACCTTCCATGTTCATTTCAGGGAACAAGGTATATATGACGGCCAAAAATGCCCAGGTCTGTAGGGCAGCGATCATTGCCAGTACCACAAGCACCGCAGCCTCTCCATCGCTGCTCATCAATAATTTTATCATGAACGACGGAGGAACAGGAGACTGTACAGGGCTGGCTGTATATGGATGCAATTACCTTGATTTTTACTCCAACAATGTGCTTATCACCAATTCACTGAACGCCGGAGCAGCTTATTACCATTATGGCAATTACACCAATTCGTACATAAATCTGGTGAATAACAACCTGGTGAATAAGGGAGGGGGCTTTACCATTAGTGTGCCCGGCACAAATACCGGCGACCTGGACAAAGTCGATCACAATAATCTTTTCACTACGGGCAGCTATATAGGCAAATGGTCGGGTACAGATTATTCAAATTTCACTTCCTGGAAATCGGCTTCAGGAAAGGATTCCAATTCCGTTAATTTAGATCCCGGCTATGTGAGTAATCTGGATCTGCACGTTTCGAATGTCGGCATCAACGGCAAAGGACTGCCGTATTCCGCGGTAACTATTGACATTGACGGTGATACCCGCGATACCAGTTCCCCGGATATTGGTGCCGATGAGTTTTTTCCTGCGACCCTTGATGCCGGTATCTCCAATATCGACAGTCCCTCGGTTTTTTGTGCCGGTACCCATCCTGTTAAAGTTTCGTTTACCAATTACGGAACGGATACGATCACCAGCCTGCAGATCGACTGGCATATCAATGGAGGCACTCAGAATACCTATAGTTGGTCGGGCTCTGTCGCCCCGGGAACATCCTCATCTTCCATTGCACTTGGCAACCACACTTTTGCTTCGAATACAGCTTATACGTTTAAAATCTGGAGCAGAAATCCCAATGGGGGTTCCGATGGTAAGACCCTGAATGATACGCTTATCCAGGTACGCTATGCAGGGCTTACCGGTACCTACACCATTGGTGATACGAGCATAGCTGACTACAAATCATTTAATGATGCCATAACAGATATGACTGCCAGGGGCATCTGCGGAGCCGTGACCTTTAATGTTTATCCGGGTGTTTACAACGAACAGATCACCCTGGTTCAACTTTCAGGAATGGGTGCATCACGCCCCTTGGTTTTTCAGAATATGAATGCCGACAGTACCCTTGTTCGGGTAAGCCTGCCATCAACCACTGCTACCGGAAACAATAATGCGGCAATCCAGTTGAGAGGAGCCGATTACGTTAGTTTCAGACGAATCACCTTTGAACGTACGGGAACGAACCCCTATGGCCATGTGGTGCATATTCTCAATGGCGCTACGAACAATACCTTCCAGAGCTGCCAGATGCGCGGACTTTACACCGGAAGCGCCAACGCCAATGCGGTGAATATCTGGTCAGACCAGGGTGTGGATCATAACAATGCTTTTATCGGTAACTACGTTTGCCAGGGAAATGTGAGCATGCTCTATACCGGCACAAGCACCGAAAGTGAAACCGGGACGGTCATTGAAGGGAATGTCTTCGATAGTGCTTATGCCAATACAGTGCAAATTAGTTATAACAAAGGCGTGGTTATTCGAGGCAATACCTTTGGGAATATCAGTTATGTTACCACAGGAACATTCGATGTCCAGCTAAATTTCTGCGACAGCAATATACGCGTAGTCGAAAACCGCTTTAGTGGTACGAATACGAATATTGCTGTTCACCTGGTTGGCTGCCTGGCCGGTTCTTCCTACCCGGGAATTATAGCCAATAACTTTATTACCAAAGGCAACGGAAAGGGGATCCTGCTTGAAGGGGTACAACAGCAAAAAATCTATTACAACAGCCTGAACTTTACACAGAACAATGCCGCCAATACCGGGATCGAAGTAACGAACGCGGGGTCTTCGGGTATTGAATTTAAAAACAACATCATCACCATGGCCGCAGGCTATGTGTTTAATGTTGATGGCCCCACACAGATTGACGCCAGCGATTACAATAACCTGTATACTACGGGCAGCACTTTTGCCATCTGGGGAACGAGCAGTTACAGCAGCCTCGCTGCATTTCAGGCTACCGGAATCGACTCCCACTCCCTAGCCGTAAATCCTATTTATTACTCCTCTGTTAATCTCCATGTTAAAAGTCCTGACCTGAAAGGAAAAGGCACGGCACTAAGTGCCGTGATGACCGATATAGATGGACAACAGCGCCACAGTACAAACCCGGATATTGGTGCAGATGAATTTGAATTGCTGCCAAATGATGCGGGCATAATTGCCATCGTCAATCCAGGTACGGGTGGCTGTTCCGGATCTCATCCGGTAAAAACCTTGCTGAAAAATTTCGGCAGGGATACCCTGAAAAACGTGAGTATAGAATGGTCCATTGGCGGAGTGTCGCAAACGACGTATAGCTGGACCGGAAATCTGGTTACGAATGCGACCGATACGGTTACCCTTTCAACAGCATACCCGTTTAGCGGCGGAACCATAGTCATTTTCGCCAAAACACTCTCTCCTAATGGTCAGAACGATGAGATAGGCTACAATGACAGTACCCGGCTTAACCTGCAAATTTTTAATTCGCCCCCCAAAAATGCCGGTCCCGATAAAATACTTTGTTTAGGCGATTCCATATTGATAGGAGGAAATTCGATCTCGGGATATTCCTATTCCTGGACGGATATGGCAAATAACCAACTCGGTACGAGCGCGCAAATTTATGTAAATACTACAAATTCAGGATCTTATATTGTCAAATTGACGAACAATTCAACAGGCTGCACTTCTCTGGATACCATGGAACTCACGGTATTGCCGAAACCAACTCTCAATGCAGGGGTTGACCGTTTACTTTGTTCAGGTTTTAGTACCAGTATAGGAGAGTCAACACCACAAAGCGGCCATACATACCAATGGACAAGTCAACCGGCCGGGTTCTCTTCAATTAATTCGCTTGTTACAGTCAGCCCTTCAATAACAACTTCCTATATACTTCGGAAGACGAATATTTCCAGTGGCTGCTTTATTATCGATACGGTTAGCATCACTGTAGTACCCAAACAAACACCGCAGTTGCTGGGGCCAAATAATGTTTGCCTCACCGACACTGTTTCGTTTAGCACTTCCGTAGTCAGTGGAGCCAGCTATACCTGGACTGCCAACGGAGCTGATATCACCAGCGGACAGCAAACGGCAAATGTGAGTGTAAGTTGGAAAAATTCAGGAACCCATACCTTAATGTTGGTGGTTGTTGGCTCTCAGGGATGTGCCGATACCGCAATCAAAAATATTAATGCGATGATTAAACCGGATGCCCAGATGCTTGTTGATGGAAGTTGTGCCGGAGAACAGATCAGCTTTTCAGACCAAAGCACCAACGGTGGCAACAGGACCTGGAGTTTTGGCGATGGAGGAACTTCGATCCTGGCAAATACCAGCCATGTTTATACCCAGGCAGGAAATTACCAGGTCATTCTCGTATCCCGTTCAGGAATGTGCTACGATACGGCCATGCAATTGATCAGCGTAGTGGATCCTCCCGTAGCGAACTTTTATACCGGACCGGCTTGTGCCGGGGCCAACACTGATTTTTATGATAGTTCAAGCAGCGCGGTGGAATGGTTTTGGGATTTTGGCGGAGATACCTCAAGCCAGGCGTTTCCCAGCCATGTTTTTAGCGCTTCGGGTACCTTTGTTGTCAAGCTGCGTGTAACGGGTTCAACAGGCTGTGTCGATTCATTGACACAATTCGTTACGGTTAACCCATTACCAAACGCAGACTTTACGTACCAGGTGAATAGTGATACGCTAAGCCTGAGCCCTATCGATACAACAGGCGTTCATTATTGGGACTTTGGCGACGGACAAAATTCGAACGATAAATTCCCTGTTCACCGGTATACCCAGGTGCCGAAATGGGTATGGATCAGTCATAGCATAACCGGGTCAAACGGCTGTTCGAATCAGTTTGCAGACTCTGTTTTTGTTGGTCCCAACGCACTCAACCCGGTATTCGGCAGAATGGATATTCAGGTCTATCCGAATCCCTTCCGCGCCGAACTGATCGTTAAATTTGATCTTAATCAGGCCGGTGTAGTGAGCATTCGGCTTTATGATGCTTCGGGTAGGGAACTCCTGTTAACGGCGCCCCGGATATTTGAGCCGGGTCAGAGCGAGATTAACATCGATACATGGGAAATGAATCTGGCACCAGGGCTATACTTCATTGAAGTGGATGCAGATGGAGTGTCTGGTGGACAGCGTGTGGTGAAAGTGGAGTAGCTTCAGAATAGAGGAGTTGATTTTGCTCGAGCACGCTGGTTCTGATATGCAGGTAGGTTTGGTGCATCTGGTGCAGCATGATTCCCAGGAAGAATGCTTTATCCAATTGTTTCCGATGGTTACGGTATACCCAGAATACCAGATTCCAGAACTGCTTACGCTCCGGGCTTTTGAAGCCTAGTCGGTACAGGATCCCTGCAAATTCAAAAACTTCACGGAAACTTATCGGTTCAGGAACTTTCACCTCGGTTTTAGGTGAATGGTAGGTCTTAAAGAACTGTTGCATACGCAAGTATGAATTTTCCGGTTTATAGATACCCGCTGTCAGATCCAGGAAACCATCAAAAAGTACTTTTTCATCCATCACGGGAATGATATTGGTTTCTCCTTCAGCGAAGGCAAATGGCCGGCTGAGACGACCCTGGCTTTTAATTTTTTCGTAGAGTTCGGTTCCCGGAGGGGCTTTAAGAATATTGACGATAGGAAGAGGGATCCCGCTTTCCTGAATAAAATCGATCTGTTGTTGAAATATGGAAGAACTATCCGTATCAAAACCAACAATAAATCCTCCTGCTATAATGAACCCGTATGCATGGAGTTTTTTAATATTATCGAGTTGATTGCGCTTTAGGTTTTGGGTCTTTCTTGAGTCTTTGAGCCCGAGTTCGTCAGGGGTTTCTATGCCAATAAAAATATGCCGGAACCCTGCATCGATCAAAAGGCGCATCAATTCTTCGTCGTCGGCCAGGTTGATGGTAAGTTGGGTAGCAAAGAAAAATGCGGGCTTTTTCTTTTTCCTCCATTCGATAAGGGCAGGAAGCAGATCGCTTTTCAGAATTTTTTTATTGCCGATCAGGTTGTCGTCGGCGAAAAGAACCAGGCGAACGCGGCTCAACTTTTCCAAAGCCTCCAGTTCTCTGATGATCTGTTCACTGGTTTTGGTGCGCGGGCGCCGGCCAAACAGGGCTGTGACATCGCAGAAATCGCACATGTACGGGCATCCGCGTGAATATTGAACAATAGAATAGAGGTATTCATCCATTTTCGCCAGTTCAAAAGCCGGTACGGGGGAAGCTGTAACGTCGGCAAATTCATCCGTTTGGTAAATGGCACGGGCTTCTCCATTTGCCAGGTCTTCTAAAAAGAGGGGAAGGGTTATTTCTGCTTCATTCAACACAAAATGGTCAACCCCCTCAAAACGCATGTACTCATGGGTGAAAAGGGGTCCTCCTGCAATGATCTTAACTCCACGTTTCCTGCAGCGATCTATGATCTCACGAACCGACTCTTCCTGCACGTTCATGGCTGAAAGGAATACATAATCCGCCCAATCAAGATCTTTGTCCTTTAACTCCTGAACATTGAGGTCCACCAGCTTTTTGTTCCAGTGCTCAGGAAGCATTGGAGCGATCGTCATAAGCCCGAGTGGCGGATAGGAGGATTTTTTACCCACTATACGCAGGGCATGCCTGAACGCGTAAAAAGTATCGGGCATGTGGGGATAGACGAGCAGGACATTCATAGGGCTTCGTTCAACTTTAATTTCTGTGGCAAATTAAGGGATTTAAAGAATATTACCTTTTTACCTTACGGGCTATGAAAAAGGCAACGCCCAATGCCACGAATGCTGAAAAACCAAGGGTGGCTGTCGGGCCGAGGGTAAACCAGATAATACCGGCCACGGTGCTGGCAAAGAAGGTAGCAATACTCTCAAAACCCGCATAGGTTCCGATAGCTGTTGCAGTGTCTTCAGGTGCAGCCATTCCGCTTATCCAGGCTTTCACAATTCCCTGTGTTGAGGCACTGTATAATCCATATAAGGCAAAAAGAACGACAAAGAGGATATCCGAACTCCCTAAACTGAAGCCGGCATACACCGTTGCAAAAAGAACCAATCCAAAAAGAAATACCTGTTTCAGGCTAAAACGATCGGCAATAATTCCCATCGGGTAGGCCGCAGCGGCATAGAAAAAATTGTAGAACATAAACAGGCCGATTACACTGGTGTCTTCCCAACCAGCGTCTTTGAGCCTAAGCAGCAGGAAAACATCCGAACTGTTTATCAATGCAAAAACCAAAAGGGCACCACTCAGTTTTTTGTAGTCCGCCGGACTTTTTTTCCAATATGCAAAGGCTGCAAAAAGTGGGGTATGATGGTGGAGGGTCTTTATCTTTTTTGCTTCGGTGAGGAGGTAAGTAAGTGCCACCGCAATAATGCCCGGAATTATAGCCCAGAGAAACAGCTCTTTATATTGGCCGGGTAAATAGTGTAAATAAAGCAAAGCCAGTCCGGGCCCGATAACTGCTCCTAGCGTATCCATACCCCGATGAAAACCAAATACTGCTGCCCGGTTTTGTCCCTGGCTGAGGTCAGATAACATGGCATCCCTGGCTCCCGTACGTAATCCTTTTCCAAAGCGGTCCATGGTACGAGCCATAAAAACCCAAAGAGGATGGGCATAAATCGCCAGCAAAGGACGGGAAATTCCGGATAGTCCGTAACCCCAGCGAATAAAAGGGATCCTTTGTCCCACTTCATCCGACCAACGCCCAAAATACCCCTTGCTCAGTCCCGAGATCGCCTCCGCCACCCCTTCCAATACACCAATAAGGATAATTGAAAACCCGATACTCTCCAGATAGATGGGCATCACCGGATACAGCATCTCCGAGGCGATGTCGGTGAACATGCTGATCAGGGAAAGGACCCAGATGGGGCGGGTGATGCGGAACTTCACGTCCTCAATTTATGATTTTTGATTTATGATNNAGCCCCACTCATTGTCGTACCAGGATACCACTTTTACAAAATTATCATTCAAAGAAATTCCGGCGCCGGCATCGAAGATAGAAGTACGCGGATCGCCAAGGAAGTCGTTGGAAACAACCTGGTCTTCGGTATAACCCAAAATACCTTTCATGGTGGTTTCGGAAGCGGTTTTCATCGCTTTTTTGAT
>DQHT01000102.1 GCA_003531115.1 Bacteroidota bacterium
CCTACGGGTATCGTCGTGGTTTGCCAGGTAGAGCGTTCGCAGCAGGGAAACCGCGAAAGGGCCATGCAAATGCTTCGTTCTCAGTTGTATGAACTTGAAATTCGCAAACGCAACGAAGCCAAAGCATCCATCGAAGCCGGCAAAATGAAGATCGAATGGGGCTCCCAGATCCGTTCTTATGTACTCCATCCCTACAAACTAGTAAAAGATAACCGTACCGATTACGAAACCTCTAATGCCCAGGCGGTATTGGACGGTGAACTGGACGGGTTTATCAAAGCCTATCTGATGGAGTTTGGACGGAAAGTTTAGGCGGTATATCATTAAGCCAATCCTTATCGTTTGAAATTAATCAGGAATACTTTTACTTGCAGGAACAGTATGAAGAAACTTTCATTTTTGGTACCGGTCATTTTGTTTTTTGTTTCAACTTCGGCATTTGCTCAGGTAAGCGACAGCAGTGGGGTGGATACGATGCTTGTTGACTCAATGCCGCCGGAACCTTCTCCGGTTCCTGATTACGATTCCGGATCAGGTGAAACAGAGTTGGATCAGGTTGAAGAGGAAAATGAACCCGAAGCCTTTCGTCGCCTGCGTTTGATGCGGGAGGAAAAGGAAAGGATCAATGAAGAGCTGGAAGACGTTATTTCCTATCCCTTAAACCTGGAAACAGACAATCTCGCCAGTTTTCAGGTGCTGGATTCCATCGCTGAAAACAGCCGCTTCATTTTTACCGGAGAAGACCATCGGGTAGAAAAATTCAATACGGTGCTGGAAATGAAAATGATGCAATACCTGAATACCAAAGGGTATCAGTATTACCTGATGGAAGCCGGATGGGTTACTGCCTGGATGGTAAACCGCTATATCATTGACGGAGATTCTGCCGCGGAACAGATCCTGAGTACCTATTATTCAGGGAATTTTTTCGCCTTGTTCCAGGGACTCAAAGAAACCAACGACAGCCTTGCCCCCGATAAAAAGATCAGAGCCGTTGGCCTTGATATTGAACGGGATGCTCCTCTTGCATTGCGGAGTCTGATGCTCATGTTGCCCGATAAACAGGCTCCTGACAGTTTGGAAATGTTTGTGGAGAGCTTAAAGATCCTCGCGGCCATCCATATCGAACAGGCAAAAGAATACAGCGAAAATCAGGACAACGAAGGGGATATGTTTGACTTCGGCGGTTATGACTTTGACTTTGATTCGGATGAATATGATGATGAAGGGCCCAAGTATTTCTATTTCAATATGATGAAAACCATTCAGGACCTGACCCAACGATTTCGTGCTAAGGAACCTGAATTTAAAGACTATCTGGGTGAGAATTATACCGATTTTGAACGGGCCATCAAAGAAATGGAAAACTGGCTGGTATGGATCGGTTATGAAAAAAACGAACTTCCCCAGAGTTGGGTATACCGCGAACAGTATATGGAAGGTAATTTCCGCAACATGTTCAAAGATAAACCGGAAGCCAAAGGTTTCGGACAATTCGGACGCTGCCATATTACCCGTGTTACCAAAGTGGGCGACTGCGGATTTGCTTTTTTCTCCTCGCTCAACAAACGCATCATTACCAAAATGCCCGAACTGGAAAACCGCCTGAGTTCGATCGGGATCTTTTACGGAGGTTTGGATAACCACAACAAGCTGAATGATAATGGCAATGTAAACGACCTGATCAAACTGACCGAAAGGGGAACAGCCAATTTGTTTATGGACTTGCAGGATTATGGAGATGAAATGTTGAGAAGCAAATTTTCATCGGTTATCGTGGTTAAAAGTTTGAACTACTCAGAGGTTAGTAAATACAAGGGTAAAGAGGATGACGATTATGAATCGGAATCTGAAAGTGCTTTTTTCTTCGATATCAACCTGGTACAAAGAACCTTTGATATGGTTTCGTTCAACACATTTACCAATTTTAACAGCAAAGGAATTTTTCAGAATTATGAAATAGGTATGACCACACAAATTGGTCGCGTTGTGGGGAATACAGCATTTGGATTTTTTCCGGAGATAACTAGTGTGGTGGGAGATACCAGTCACCAGACTCTCAAAGGATGGAATTTCCGCTATGCCTTTGGTGGCGACCTGATCCGTTCCAAACATGTTGAACTTTCCCCAACTTTTGGTATCGGGTATATTCAGCTTAAATATTCCGAAGAACGTACCATTGGTGACCTGACTCCTTTCGGAACGCCCTATTATACGGAATTTACCAATCCTGCTTTTTTACTTGACGGGCGTCTGAATGCCGGGTTTTTTCTGGGCTTTGTTAAGCTCCAGGGCTTTGTGGGGTACACCCTTGATGTGTCTAAAAGCTCATGGAGGCAGCAAAAAAATCCGATCATCGACGGGCCAAAAACCAAATTCTCCGGCCTATACACCGGATTTGGGGTATGCTTCGGGGGCTTTTTCGATTAGGCTTTTCTATGGATGATGCCCACACTCGGCTGGGCAGTGGGCATGATCGTGAGGTCGTTGATGGTAACATGCTCCGGTCTGCTTAAAATAAAGCGGGCAGCTTCGGCAATATCATCAGCCACCAGATTATCGAAACCTTCATATACCTTTTTAGCCTTGTCGGCATCTCCATCAAAACGAACCAGGGAAAATTCCGTTTCCACCGCTCCCGGATTGATCGACGAAACTTTGATCGGGTATTTGGCCAGATCGATACGCATGCTCCTTGTAAGAGCATCTACAGCATGTTTGGTTGCACAATACACATTGCCGTTCGGATAAACTTCTTTGCCGGCTATGGAGCTGATATTGATGATATGGCCCTTTCCATGATCGATCATCAGGGGAACCACCAAACGCGATACATAAAGCAAACCTTTTACATTGGTATCGACCATGCGGTCCCAGTTGTCCAGATCTCCATTTTCAAAAGAGGATAAACCGGCAGCGAGTCCGGCATTGTTCACCAAAACATCGATGCCTCTCCAGGATTGCGGCAATCCGGCAACTGCAGCTTCCACTTCTTTACGGTTACGTACATCAAGGGGAAGGATGAAACATTCAACCGGTAATTCCGAAGCGAGGCTTTCCAAACGGTCTTTTCGGCGCCCGTTTAGGATCAGTTTGTAGTTTTCTTCGGCGAGCATCCGGGCAATGGCCTCTCCAATCCCGGAGCCGGCACCTGTAACGAGAGCGATTTTTGTCATTCTGAGTAAATTCTTGCTTTGCGAAAATAAAAAATCAAATTTGTGTTCAGCTAAAAGAATCCATCAAGCATGCCTTTTGAAGTCACTATCCTTGGTTGCAGTTCAGCCACACCCACAGCAGACCGGCATCCGAGTGCACAAATAATTAATATTCGCGATACCCTTATTTTAATGGATTGCGGCGAAGGTACCCAAAACCAGCTCTTGCATTATCGAATCTCCCATTCCCGTATTTCTGCCATCTTCATCTCCCATCTTCATGGCGATCATTATCTGGGACTTAACGGACTGCTTGCCACGATCAATTTTCAGGGACGAAATACGCCACTCGACATCTATGGCCCGGAACCCCTTGAAAAAATGATCCTTGACCATTTTAATTATTCCGGCACCCGGATAAAATTCCCGCTTCGTTTTCATGTTACCCACGACCGACATGCAGCATGCATTGTGGATAATGAAAAGTTCAGGGTTAAAAGTATCCCGCTGCAGCACCGTATCCCTACAACTGGATTTCTTTTTCAGGAAAAAGAGGGGCTGCGGCATATCAATGTACAGGCATGTGAAGGATTGAATATTCCTTATATCCATTTTCAGGAATTGAAAGAAGGGAAGGATTATACCGACCCGGAGGGAAACGTCCATCCAAATTCCGCTCTTACCGATGCCCCCTCAGCACCAAGGAGTTATGCCTATATTTCAGATACCCGGTTTTTTGAGGAGCTGGCAGAGCAAATTCGGGGTGTGGATCTGCTCTATCACGAATCCACCTTTTTGCATGAATTGAAGGAAAGGGCAATTGAAACTTTTCATTCCACACCGGTCGACGCTGCCCAAATGGCCCTGCTTTCCGGGGCAAAACAATTGGTATTGGGGCATTTTTCGGCCAGGTACCGCGATTTAACACCCTTGCTTAGTGAGGCACAGGTACTCTTCGAAAATAGTCATTTGGCCATTGAAGGAACCCGGTTTAATGTGGATTAGTTGAAATCCTTTGTCTTGCGCTTTGGAAGGGAAGCTTATTTTTGCATAGAATGGCCAAAGGAAATACGCTAAGAAACCGTCAGGATGATGATTTTGCTCCGGAACCGAAAAAGGAAGAAAAAGACCTTGTAGGCCGTAGCAAGTGGAGTGATTTCCTGCTTTTAAGGGATGAACGGGCCAGAAAGATCGCAGGACTCCTGCTGTGCTTTTATGCCCTTTTTCTTCTCATTGCCTTTATTTCTTACCTCTTTTCATGGAAAGCGGATCAGAATATTATAGCCGGTTTCTCCTGGCAACATTATGTAAGCATCAACCCTGAACTTGCTGAAAACTGGCTGGGAACCCTGGGAGCCCGCTCGGCTCATTTTTATATTTACAAGGGCTTCGGACTTTCGTCGTTTGCCTTTGTTCTGGTATTTTTTGTCCTGGGATTCCGTCTGCTTGTAAACATCACCTTGCTGCCGATAGGGCGTATGCTTCGCTATAGTTTTTTTACCGGCATCTGGTTTAGCCTGGTACTGGGTTACCTGTTTTCGGGCGGACTCTCCTTCTTAGGCGGAACATTTGGTTACCAGGGCATTCGTTATTTAAAAGGATTGATGGGTTTTGCCGGTACGGGTATGTTTATGCTGCTCTACCTCCTCATCTTCCTTGTTGTTGTTTTCAATATCAACTTTCTGAATTCCCGTATCCTGGCCCTTTTCCGGAAATCATCGGCAAGTCCCGAAACCAATACCGACCCTAACAGCGAGGAAGAGCCAAAGGAAGAGGAAGTGGAAGAAGAAAATTATGACATTGCTGCGGCAAGCATTCAGGCCCTGGAAGAGGAAGAAGAACCTGAAAAAATGGCAGACTTATTTGAAGAGGAGGCAGAACGGGAGGAAGAGGAAGAAGTGCCTCAGTTCGACCTGACCTTCGATAAACAGGTTCCTGAGAAAAAAGTGCCGGTAGACGGGGATATCGAACTGGAAATTGAAAAAGTTGAAGATGAAGAACCCACCGTTGCTGCGGGTGAACATGTGGCGGAAAATGTGCATTATGGAATTGATACAGAGTTCGATCCGCGCCTGGAACTGAGCAATTACCAATTCCCTACCATCGATCTGTTAAAAGATTACGGCCATTCTAAAACCGAGATCGATACGGCTGAACTGGAAAGCAATAAGATCCTGATCGTAGAAACCCTCAAGAATTACAATATTGCCATAGCCCAGATCAAGGCGGCTGTTGGTCCTACGGTTACCTTATATGAAATTGTGCCTGAGGCAGGGGTGCGGATATCCAAGATCAAAAACCTTGAAGACGATATCGCACTGAGTTTGGCTGCCCTGGGCATTCGGATCATTGCCCCGATTCCCGGTAAAGGAACCATAGGTATTGAAGTGCCGAATAAAAAGCCCGAAATGGTACCGATGCGTACCGTTATTGCCAGCAGCAAATTCCAGAATACTGAAATGGAACTGCCCATTATCCTGGGTAAAACGATTTCGAACGAAATATATATTGCCGACCTCACCCGCATGCCCCACCTGCTTATGGCCGGGGCAACAGGACAAGGTAAATCGGTGGGAATCAATGCCTTGTTGGTGTCACTGCTCTATAAAAAACATCCGGCAGAGATCAAGTTTGTGCTTGTTGATCCGAAAAAAGTGGAACTCACCCTCTATCGGACCATCGAACGTCACTTCCTGGCTAAATTGCCAGGAGAGGGGGATGCGATCATTACCGACACCAAATTGGTTACCAATACCCTTAACTCCCTTTGTGTGGAGATGGATAAACGTTATGACCTGCTTAAGGATGCCGGAGTAAGGAATATTATTGAGTACAATGCCAAATTTCTGAAACGGAAACTTCTGCCAACGGAAGGCCATCATTATATGCCTTATATCGTGGTGATCATCGATGAGTTGGCCGATTTGATGATGACAGCCGGCAAGGAGGTTGAATATCCTATTGGACGATTGGCTCAGCTCGCCCGGGCCATTGGAATCCATCTTATCCTCGCCACACAAAGGCCTTCAGTAAATGTGATCACAGGTACCATCAAGGCAAATTTTCCAGGACGTATTGCCTTCCGGGTTACGTCAAAGATCGACAGCCGTACTATCCTCGATGGAAACGGGGCCGACCAGCTTATTGGGAAAGGGGATATGCTCTATACCAACGGAAATGAAGTGATCCGCCTGCAATGTCCTTTTGTGGATACACCGGAAGTTGAAGAGATTACTGCCTTTATCGGAAACCAGCGCGGATATGGCAGTGCATTTATTTTGCCCGAAGTTTTGGATGCCGAATCAGAAAGTGGCCATGAAGATTTCGACGCCAGCAGCCGCGATAGTTTGTTTGAAGATGCCGCCCGTATTGTGGTGCAAACCCAGCAGGGCTCTACGTCTATGCTACAACGCCGCCTCAAATTAGGGTATAACCGGGCAGGCCGTTTGATCGACCAACTGGAAATGGCAGGGGTGGTTGGTCCCTTCGAAGGAAGCAAGGCCCGGGAGGTTCGGGTACGCGATGAGTTGGAGTTGGAACAACTTTTGAATAACATGGATGACAGAACCTCATAAAAATTTACAATCAAAAAAAACGATCATGTTTAAAAAATTCTTTACCCTCGCTCTTATTCTTGTTTCTTTTGCTTCATTCGGACAGGATAATGTGCGTAAGGCTAATAAAATCCTCAATCAGGTAAGTCGCAATTATAAACAGCTTAAGTCATTAAAAGCTACGTTTGAGATGCAGATTACCGAACCGGGGGCAAAAAAACCGACCACGGAAAAAGGAACCCTTTATCTTAAAGGCAATAGTTTTAAGATTGAAATGAGCACCGTTGACATTATTTGTGACGGAAAGACACAGTGGTATTATATGAAAGATGTGAATGAAGTTCAGATCACAAATTATGATGCAAAAAGTCAGGATATCTCTCCGAATACCATTTTTACCATGTGGGATAAAGGCTTTAAATCGATCTGGGTTTCTGAAGGAAATGAAAAAGGAAAAGCGACCGATCTGATCGAACTGGTACCAAAAGAAAACCAGGAGAAAAAGGAATATACCAAAGTAAAACTTACCATCGACCGGGTGGCCAAAGACATCAATCAATGCGAAATTTTGTTTCGCTCCGGACGGAAAATGAAATATATCGTAACCCAACAGGTTAAAAATGTGAGCCTCGCAGCTAAATTTTTCACTTTCGACCCGGCAACAAAACCGGGGATTCAGGTGGTTGATCTTAGGTAATAATGGGATAAATTCCCGAAATTGGAATGAGTTTAGAAAAAGCCGGATATTTTATCCGGCTTTTTTTTTGGATGAAAACGCCTAATATTCAGGGTAAACAGCTAGCTTTCCCTGCCAAACCCTTTTTCTCATTTCACGAAGCCGGGCCTTGGCTTAGGAATTGGTAACTAGACCCTCAATGAACCGTTTTATTTTCTTTTTCGTACTCTCCCTCTCTTCCCTTTCAGCTTTTACACAAAACTTAAATATGGGTGGCGTTGTGAACCAGTACACCAAAGTAAACGCCATCATAACGAATTGCCGCATACGTGTTGAAGATCCGTTGCTCTATTCGATCGGTCAACAGGTGCTGATCATCCAAATGAAAGGTGCCGATATCGTCAAACAGAACAATGCCAATTTTGGAGATATCGTTACGCTGGGTCCTGCGGGTTTGTTTGAATTTAATTATATCGATACCATCTTTGGCGACACCATCGATCTGGTTTATGCACTGAAGAGTCCGGATTATAATGTGAATGCCCGTTTGCAAATGATCTCGGTTCCAACGGCCGATGTGCTTAACCTTACGGGAACCGTTGTTGCCCAACCCTGGAATGGCTTTACAGGAGGGGTGGTTGTGATGGAAGCGCGCGATTCTATTATTATCGCAGCCGATATCAATGTAAATGGCTCAGGATTTCGGGGTGGGGTTCGCTCCAGTGCCAACTATACCTGTGCCGTGATGGGCTATTCTTATGGCATGTTTATTACCCCCTATCATGGTGGGTATAAAGGAGAAAGTTTTGTACTCACTGACGGAAACCATATTACCGGTCGCGGCGCCTGGGCTACAGGTGGCGGGGGTGGCAATAACCACAATACCGGTGGAGGAGGGGGAGCCAATATCGCTTCAGGTGGTCTCGGTGGCAAACAGTCGTATGTGAATTCAGGAACCCAGGGCTGTAACGACACCACCACCCATAATGGTGGGATCGGAGGAAAAGCATTTAACTATTCAAATTATAAGGAACGGGTATTTTTTGGCGGCGGAGGTGGAGGTGGCCATCAAAACGACCTGCCCTCAGCAGGTGGTGGAGAGGGAGGAAGCGGCGGTCCGGGAGGTGGTATTATCATTTTGGTGAGTCCGGCAATCTCATCATACAACCGTACCTTGTTTGCCAATGGAAGCAACCAGGACAGCATCTCCGGCCGCGATGGCGGTGGAGGTGGTGGTGGCGGAGGGTCTGTTTTGTTATTTACCCAACAGGTACGTGGAACCCTCAATATTCAGGCTAAAGGCGGAAAAGGTGCCGATAATAACTCACACAATAATCTGAGCAATAACCTGGCGGCCACACACGGCCCGGGTGGTGGCGGTGGCGGTGGTTATATTGGTTATTCTTCTTCTGTACCGCTGGCGAATATTAGTGCCATACTCACAGGCGGCATAAATGGAAGCATATTGAATTCAGGATCCAATCATTATGGCGGGGCTTATGGTTCTACGGCTGGTGGAAACGGTACTTCCATATTTGGTTTAACACTTCCCCGTGGGAATGTTAATTTTTGTAAACCAACCATTATCGACGCCTATCGCGACCAGGGTGAGGCAACCAAAAACCTCCCGGTAACCGTGCAGGTAAAAAACAACGACCTCTTTAACCGTAGTGTTCGGGTGACGATTTGTACCCCGCCGCTTAACGGAACGGCAGTGGTCCAAAATTTTGATTCCATCACCTATACGCCAAACAACGGATTTATTGGAAAAGACAGCGCGCTTTATTGTATATGTACCCTCTTACAACCTCCGGCCTGCGACAGTGCCTGGATGGTGTTAACGATTACGGAAGTTACCGTGATCGCGAATAACGATGCAGCTTTAACCTATTTTGAATACCCCGTTACCATTCCGGTACTGGCCAACGACCAGGTTAATGTGCCGGTAGGTGTGAGCACGAGTAATCCGCCTTTATACGGGTCTGCTCAATGGAATGGAAGTTCCTATGTTTACACCCCCGCACAGGGATTTACCGGTACCGACAGCTTCAACTATTGCATTTGTTCATCAACCAACCCGGTAGTTTGTGATACCGCTACGGTGGTGGTGACCATCAAGATTGGCCTGCAACTTAATAACGATTTTGTGGATGTAGGCATGAATACGAGTAGTTTTATCTATCCGCGAAGAAACGACAGCATCAATGTGCCCGCGGTACTCAATGTTTATGAATTTCCTAAAAAAGGGAGCCTGGTCGTTCAAAACGGGGATAGCCTTTTTTATACACCGGACCCTAATTTCTTTGGGTATGATACCCTGAAATACCGGGTATGTTCCTATAATCCGATCAATATTTGTGATTCGGCTACGGTCTTTATTCGTATCGTCCCCCAGATCCGGGCTACCGATGATGCCTATTCGCTTTATATGAACCGGTCAAGTCGCAATCGGGTGGTGGAGAATGATACGCTATTTGGCACTTATACAAGCAGCTTAATTCAATTTCCATCAAAAGGTACTGCTACCATCCAGGGTGATTCGATCATCTATCAGGCCGGACTCTATTATCAGGGAAAGGATACCCTCCGTTATCTGATCTGTTCCGGTTTGATCCCCGGATATTGCGATACTGCCCAGGTGGTCTATACCATGGAAAAGCAGGTTTTTGCCTTTGACGATGTGGCCAGCACCCTGGAAGATGTATCGGTTAACACTGCCGTCAAACAAAATGATACCGAATTTGAGCCCGGCCAGGTCATCGTGTTGATAAATCCCCGCCATGGCTCAGCCTTTGTGGGCACGAACGACAGCTTACGGTACACCCCTTCTCCCGACTATTTTGGGTTTGATTCGCTCCGTTATGCCCTCTGCACGATCAACCAGCCTCGTATCTGCGATTCGGCCTGGTTGCGCCTTACAATATTCGGATTGAATGATGCGCCCATAGCAGCCTTCGATACCGCATCAACCTACAAAAACCGATACAGGGATATTCCTGTTATGGATAATGATAAGGACCCGGATGGAGACCCGATATCCATCACTTTTGTGGGAATACCCAATAACGGAACAGCCCAAATACAGGGCAATGAAGTTCGTTATACCCCGGAAAGAAATTTTACCGGAACGGATCGTTTCCGTTATGCTATCTGTGATAATCAGGGAATGTGCGATTCGGCGGATGTGTTTATCAATGTTTTCGAGCGAGGGGAACTGGATATTCCCAACGGACTAACGCCAAATATGGACGGCGTCAATGACTATTGGGTAGTTGGCGGAATTGAACTTGTGAACGAACACGAGGTTATTATACTCAATCGCTGGGGTTCTGTAGTATGGAAAAAAACGGGCTACGACAATACCTGGAACGGGGTGAATATGCAGGGCGAACCCCTGCCTGAAGGGACCTATTTTTATGTTATCCGGGTACCGGAGGAGGAAAGAGTTTACAAAGGGTATATTGTAATTAAGCGCGACTAAAATGAAAAAGCTCTTTATTCTCTTTTTCTCTATCCTATACTTGATGCCTGCCAAAGCACAGCAGGACCCCATGTTCAGCCAGTATCTCTATAATATGCTGGCCTTCAACCCGGCTTATGCCGGCAGCCGCGATCTGTTGAGCAGCACCCTTTTCTACCGGAATCAATGGGCCGGATTTGAAGGAGCACCGGTAACCGTAAATGGCTCTGTACATTCTCCGTTTCGTAATTCCAGGGGTTCCTGGGGAATAAACCTGATGAATGACCGCATTGGCATACAGAGCCAGAACATGATCAATTTTAATTATGCTTACAGGATTCCCGGTTCAAGAGGTAACTATTCACTTGGCCTCAGCGGAGGAATGTATCAATTCAGTTACAATTACAACGATCTGCAAAATGGGCAACAGAATGATCCCTTGTTCCAGGGAAATGAAACGCATCGCTTGTTCAATGCCGGTTTTGGGGCGTATTACCAAAGTTCAAAAATGGCATTAGGCTTTTCTGTTCCCCATTTATTTACCAGTAATGTATTTGATCAAACCGTATACCGTGCGGTGGATCCAAAAAATCATATGTTTTTTACCGGCTCTTATATCATTCCCCTTTCGAATGATTACCGCTTTAAGCCTTCAGCCATGCTTAAATATATATTACACGCTCCCCTGCAGGCCGATCTCAATGCGACCATCATCTATAAAAACACCCTGTACCTTGGAATTTCTTACCGTACTTATCAGGAACTGAGTATCATGGCCCAGTACCAATTGAATAAAAACTGGTGGTTCGGTTATGCCTACGATATTCCTTTTGGAGCCGTGGCCGATGTATCAAGAGGAAGCCATGAATTGTTCCTGGGGTTCGATATCTCCTTCGATAAATCAAAAATGTTAAGCCCACGCTATTTTTAATGAGAACGCTCACCACAATTTTGGCCGTTTTTTTCGCCACGATCGTCTTTGCTCAGGATAAAAATTTCTACAAGGGCGAAAGATTGTTCCAGCAGCTTAAATATTCCGAAGCAATTCCGTTTCTGAAAAAATCATACAACGAAACAACCTATTATCCTGCCCTGGAATACCTCGCATACGCAAGCCTGTACAGCAAGGATTACCCCTCGGCACTTTTGTATTTCCGCAAATTGGCCTTTGACAGAAAAGCAGACCCTAAATTTTACCTGGAATATGGAAAGTTGCTGAAAAATCAGGGTTTTTATAATGAAGCCAAACCCTGGTTTATCCAGTATTTAAGGAGTGATCCGGGAAGTATGGAGGTAAGGCAATTGCTAAAATCATGCGATATCAGTACTGAATTGCTGAATAATCCGCTGGGTTTTGGGGTTAATCCATGGAAATACAATTCTGCTGAGATGGAATTTTCGCCTTCTCCTTACAAAGGGGGATGGGTATTTACCTCGAATCGGGTAAAAGACCTGGATGGCCAAAATTATGGATGGGACAACCTGCCTTACCTGAAACTAATGTTTGTTAGCGATTCAGGTAGTCCGGAATTGTTCTCAAACCGCCTGTCAGGAAGCTACCATACCGGCCCGGTAGATTTTACCGAAGATGGACAGCGGGTTTATTTAACGCGGAACTATACCGTGGGGGGTAAACCCATAAGGGATGAAAATGGCGTAACCCGGCTGATGTTGCTCTATTCTGACAATGTGGATGGCAAATGGACGAAGCCGAAGCCGCTAAACTTCAATTCAAAGGATTATTCTGTTGGTCATCCTTGTTTGAGCAGGGATGGATCACTCCTGTACTTTGCCTCCGATATGCCCGGCGGACAGGGGGGAAGTGATATATGGATGGTACGGAAGGTTTCCGACAATGAATGGTCGGTTCCTGAAAACCTTGGTCCGAAAATCAATACCCCGGGTAATGAATTGTTTCCAACCTTGTTCGCTGATACGCTTTTAAATTATTCATCCGACTACCTTCCGGGACTGGGCGGACTGGATATTTTTTATACAATATGGAAGGCAGGTAAATGGAGCTATCCGGTTAACCTTGGGTATCCGGTTAACAGTTTCAAAGACGATTTCGGAATGGTTTACCGTGAAGACGGAAATACGGGTTTTCTTGCTTCGAACAGAAGTGGAGGAAAGGGCTTTGATGATATCTATACCTTCAGGAAGATCAAGGTCTGTTTGAATCTTACGGTTATGGACAGCCTGACCTACGACCTTTTGCCCAAAGCGGTGGTTCGTATTACGGATGGATTTAAGTATACCANNGGCGCCGATGGAAAGATCGCCCTTTGTTTGCCTATCGATAACCAGTTTAAGATCACAGTAGAGCGTAAGGGATATATGCCTAAGCGCTATGCCTTGTCGAGCAAAGGCCAATTTACAGATAAAGATACCCAGATGCTGGCTGAATTGGTTCCCGGCACCATGCTGAGTTTCAAAGGAATTGTGCGGAATGATGAGAACGAGGAGCTGATAGAAGGAGCTCTTATTAAGATCAAAGGGGGAAACGGATTTGAAGAGATTACTTCATCCAACAGGTCCGGATATTTTGATATGGCCATCGACCCGAATCGTAGCTACCAGCTTGCGGTAAGCAAGGAAGGCTTTTTGCTGTACAGTGAAAATTTTACCATGCACGACAGCCTGAAAACAAAAGAAATTCGTCTGCGCCCCGGTGTTATCAATCAAAAGTTAAAAATTCAGAATATCTATTACGATCTGAACAGTGCTTCCATTCGCAGCGACGCCCATGCCGTTTTGGACACGCTGATCAAGATCATGAAGGACAATCCCTACCTGCAGGTTGAAATGGGCTCACATACCGACTCCCGTGCCAGTGATGAATACAATGAGAAGTTAAGTATGGAAAGGGCCAGGGCTGTTATCGCATACCTGTCGGCCCGGGGAGTAGACCCATATCGGATCACCTATGCTTATTACGGAGAAACCCAGCTTGTGGCACCTTGTCCGGATGGAGTGGAATGTGAAGAGGAACAGCATCAGCTGAACCGGAGGACGGAGTTTAAAATTATTGCTTACTAAGCACTTCGGAAGGCAGAAAATCCTGGGGCATTTTGTCGGTGGAAAGCAGGCTCCAGTATGAACCGTTATTTGATTCGTAAATCTGTCCGTTTTGCTGCAGGTAATAATGGCCGTTTTCACCTTTCCACACAAAATTATCCTGGTCGATCCATCGTCCATCGGAACTCAGGAAATAGAGTTTGCCATTTTCGATCTTATAATGGGAATTCAGGCTGTCAAGTTCCGTATCGGTTCCTTCCGGCGCCAGAATATTAAGGCGTTCCAGGTAGATCTGGAAGCTTATTAATACCAGGAAAAAAATGCCCAATGACAGGATACTTTTCATTTTTGGTTCGGCGGGATAAACAGGTCTTCCTTACAATATTAAATCAAAATTTTGTAAAAACAAGGATATTTGAAGTGACCCGTACAGCTGTTGTTTGACTGGCAGAATAACAAGGTGAATGGTTGTTTATGCCTTATATCTTGCCGAAAACGACCATTTTATCCAAGGTAGGAGAAATGGCCCCTCCTTTTTTCTCGATGGTGATGGCAAAAGCCTGTGAGCTGCTGATATTTCCCAATTTATACGCAGTTCCATCCATAAATTCATTAGGCAAAAGTCCTGCGCTTTTGGGTACACCATTATCCATAGCCCAGAGCTGGTATTGTTCGTCGGGGCCAAGTGCTTTGAGTGCATTGGCGATAACATATATATCACCATTCTCTTTATCCCAAAAAACCATGGCTTCAGACTCCTTATATTCCGGGGTACAGGCCAGGTCAATTGCTTCTACATTTTTATTTCCCAGAAATGCGTACTGCTGGCGCATTTGTTCGAAATTGCTACGAATGCTTCCATTTTCATCGGTAAGCAGCATATTGTTATTTCGAAGTATAGCCGCCTCTTCTTCAGCGCTGTTCATTCTTTTGTACAATTCCCAGTTAATGGCGGCGCTGGCAAAAAAGAGGATGACGGATGCAGCAGCCAGCCATTGGTAACGAATAAGGCGCGGATTAGGGGCAAGTGGAGCATCCTGGGCCGGAACATCGGCAGCGATCTTTTTTTGAACCGGGATCGCCCGTGTTTTTTTGGTATCCGGTTTAGCTTTATCGGCAATTTCCATTTCCGCCAGGCTTTCCTGTTCGCTTGCATTGATCTTATCCATCAGCCTGGATTTTAATCCTGCGGGTGGTTCTATCCTGCGTTCTTCGGCCAGGTGATTCAGGGCTTCACAAACCTCCTCATATTCCTTTTTTGCCTGTTCGTCGCTGCGTAAGGCTTCCTCTACCCGTAAAGCTTCTTCTTTCGAGCAGAGTCCGAGAGCATAAAGCTCCAGGATTCCTGATTGTATGAGGTCCTTGCTACTCAACTTTTATGACTTTTCTAAGTTCTAAAATACTACTCCGGATACGCGTTTTAACGGTTCCAAGTGGAATATTTAATTCTTTTGCCGCTTCTTCATGGGTATATCCCCCAAAATAAACATAGTCGAGGAGCAGTTTTTGCTCCGGGCGAAGTCGGTTCAGGACGCTTTTTAGCCCGATAGCGTCAACTTTCATCTCCACGCTACCCCCTTTACCTCCTTCATTTACGGAATCATCGATACTTTGGTTTTCTTGCTGCTTCCTGTAATTTTTGCTACGCAGCTCATCAATGGTTCGGTTGCGGGCTATATTGATCATCCACGTTGAAATTCGGGCTTTCGCGGGATCATAGGAATCGATATTTTTCCATACCCGAAGAAATACATCCTGAACGATCTCCTGAGCCAGTTCCTCATTGCGGATCATCTTGAGCACGACGCCATACACCATCCCCGCGTACGCATCATACAATTCTGCCAAAGCCTGCTTGTTGCCTGCTTTAATTTGGTCTACCAGAGATATGCCGGAGTCTGCGTTGCTCAATTTCCCTTATTTATACCTTTAACGCTGCATGCATCAGCGACTCAATTTCCTCAGCTTCGACAGGCATATTCACCTCATCCATCAGGTCAATAGGTCCCTTGTCGCTCAGCAAAATATCATTTTCAATGCGGATACCGATCGCTTCTTCCTGGATATAAATTCCGGGCTCACAGGTAAAGACCATTCCTGCTTTCATTGGTTCATAGCGCATGCCTACATCATGCACATCAATACCCATAAAGTGGGAGGTGCCGTGCATAAAATATTTTTTATAAGCAGGCCAGTTCGGGTCCTGGTTCCGGATCTCATCCATCGTAATCAAACCCAGGTCTACCAATTCCTTTTCCATGATCTCGCCTACGACTTTATGGTATTCCATCAGAAAAGTTCCCGGAACTAACAACTGTTTGGCAGCCCGCATCACCCGCAATACGGCATTGTATACGTCCTTTTGCCTTTTGGTAAAGGTTCCGTTGACAGGAAGAACACGGGTCATGTCGGAAGCATAGTTGGCATAATCCACGCCGCAATCTACCAGCAGCAGGTCGCCATCTTTACAGGGACGGTTATTTTCTACATAATGCAAAACACAGGCACTTTCTCCGCTGGCAACGATCGGGTGAAAAGAATGCCCGGTACCGCGGTTACTCAGGAATTCGTGGATCAACTCAGCTTCTACCTGATATTCCATCACTCCCGGTTTTACGAAACCTAAAATACGCTCGAATCCCTTTTTGGAGATGGATATGGCTTTGCGGATCTGTTGCAGTTCAATTTCCGACTTGATGGAACGCAGGCGCTGTAAAATAGGAGCGGCCCTTTCGTAGTTATGCAAAGGGTATTCGGCCCTCAGGCTATGGGCAAAATCCAGGTCTTTATATGGAGCTTTATACGCAAAGCGGTCATTCTCGTTCAGGGTGAGGTAGATCGTTTGGGCCATATTAATAACGGCGCGCATTTTATCTTTAAACTCATGGCTCCAGAAAATATTCTGCACCCCTGAAGTGGCTGTAGCCTCGGGTTTGGTGTATTTATGTCCCTCCCAAACAGCGATATGTTCATTGGTTTGTTTGAGAAAAAGGGCTTCACGAAATTCAGGTACAGGGCAGTCGGGGAAAAGAACCAGAATGCTGTCTTCCTGGTCGATGCCCGATAGCCAGTACAGGTCGGAATTTTGTTTAAAGGTATGAGTGGCATCACCATTCCATACATATTCGTAATTCGAATTGAAGATGGCAATACTTCCCGGCTTCATATGCGAAACGAATTTTTTCCTGTTTTCAATAAACAGGCGCTCGTCTATCTTCTCGTACTTCATCGCTGTAAAAATAGGGAAATCCTGTCAATCGCCAGCCATGTTCCAATAGCTTTAGAATACAGTCGAACAGTTCCACAGTCGAACAGTCCCACAATCGNNAGTCCCACAGTCGAACAGTCCCACAATCGAACAGTCCCACAGTCCCACGAAAATCCTGACTTTTGAAAAAATACGCAGTACTAGGGAGAGATTCCATTACAAGCTTAATTAAATTCGAACATGAAAAAAACACTTCTCCTGCTAATTGGCATCCTGTGCAGCTGGCTTTCTGCGTCCGCCCAAACTGAAGAAGATTTTGAACGAGTGAATAATGAGGCGTTTGATGCCTATGAGGCGTATGATTACCGTACGGCCATCAATAAAGAACATATTCTTTTAAAGTGGTTGAAAAAACCGAAGCTTAAAAACGATACCAATGAAGTTGTAGTTTACCTCAATCTGGGTGGATTTTACCAAAGCTACCAGGACTACGATTCAGCCCATCTGTGTCTGGAGAAGTCGCGGAAATTATGTGAAGAATATTTTGGAAAAAAGAACGAATACTACGTCAATATAGTGCTGCAGCTCGGTGGCTTTTATGAAGCGATCGAGTTGCTGGATGAAGCCGAGACGATAAATGCCGATGCCATCCGCCAGATCAACGCTGGGGCAACAGAAGATGAATGGCTGATGGGAGCGATCTATTCCAACCAGGCCATCGTCAAGAAAAAACTGTTCAAACTCAAAGAGGCGCTCGACCTGCTTGAAAAATCAGAAATACTTACCATCAAAGCATCAGGCCGAAAAAGCACCGACTATGCCAATCTGCTCAATACCAAATCGCTGGTCTATGGAATAATGGGAGAGGCGAAAAAGGAGGAAAAACTGTTGCTGGAAGCCATGGCAATCTGCCGGGAACTCAAAGCCACAAAAGCAAGTTTATACGGCACCTTGTTGAATAACCTGGCCACCATGTACTCCGAAAGGGGCGATTATGAACAGGCTATCCGCTCTTATGAAGAATCGTATCGGATCCGGGTATCCATCTATACAGAAAAAAGTCTGGAATGCGCGCTGGTACAAGCGAATGAGGGTGTAGCCCTTGCCGATGCGGGCAAATACGACCAGGGAATAACCATGGTGAAATCGGCCCAGCGTATAACCGAATCGCTGCTCGGAAAATTCCATCCCGAATGGTTTGAAAAAGCCATGCATCTCGGGAATATTTATGAAAAAGCCGGCATGTTTGAAGAGGCAGACCGCCTGTATGAGGTGAGCATGCGTGATGCAGGGGAGAATCTGGGGAAAACCTCCGGCACTTACCTCGGACTGGTTTCCAATGCCTCGCTCTATTACATGAACAGAGATCAATACGATAAAGCAAGCGCTTGTTTCGACATCTTATTGGCAGGAGAAGAATTCGTTTCGGAAGATTTTGCCCTTACCTTAAAAGGCAATTACGCCAATTTTCTGCACACCACAGGCCGCAGTGAAGATGCGGGCAAATACTATGATGAGGTGATAAAAGGCTGGGCCGAATTTAAAGGACCTACTTCCTACGATTACCTCCTGGCCAAACACAACAAAGCGACCTACCTGCTCGATCTGGGTGATCTTGCCGAGGCAAAAGCCCTGTTTATTGAAACCAGAAACACCCTGGAGGAGGTGGCGGGTTCGAAAACCGAGCTGGTTCTGATGCTCAATGAAAATTTGGCCGGGCTGTACAAGGACGAAAAGCAGTATCTCCAAGCCCTGGTGCTGTTCCAGAAAGTTCTGGCTATTCGAATGCTGGAAGCGCCGAATGGAAAATCGATGGAAGTGGCCGACCTGCTTTCAAAAGTCGCTAGTTGTTATACCAGCCTTGATCAACCGCATAGGGCCCTGGAAAATTTAGAAAACTCCTATGCCATGAAAGTAAGTTTGGTAGGTAGGGACGATCCATCATTAAGTTATGAAACTACTTTGCTGGCTACCTCCTATACCTACAGCGGCGACTATAAAAAAGGACTCAGCTACTACAGTGAGGCTAAACGATTGATCACCGGCCAGTTCAATACCTATTTCCGCTTTATGACGGAGAAAGAAAAGCTCCAGTTCCTCACAAAAACCATCAGCGAACTAAAGCAGCTCCAGGCCATAGCCGTGGATAATGTGAAGGAGTACCCTGCATTTGGCGATCTGGCTTTGGAAATTGAATTGATGATGAAGGGCATGGTGCTGGAATCGGGCGACCGGATTAAAAATGCCGTTGTAGCCAGCAAAGACCCCCAGCTTCAGCGCCAATACAGCGCCTGGCAGGATCTGCGCACCCAGATGGCGGTGGAAATGGCCAAGCCCGAAAAGTACAGGAGGAGCGATCTCGAAAGCCTCAATAACAAAGCGGTGGATATGGAAAAAGGACTGGTGAGCAAACTGGGGAGCCTTGAATTGCTGGATATGGAAACCCATTCCTGGAAGAATATCCAGAAAAAGTTGGGCAAAGAGGAGGTGCTCGTTGAGTTCATTTCATACAAAAGCTTCAGGCAGGAAAAGGAAATGTTAACGGCCATTGTGCTGCGTAGCGATGCCCCAAATCCCATCCTTGTTCCGCTTTTTGCCGAGGAAAAAATGGCTGCCTACCTGCAAAACCGAAAATCAGGCAACGAACAGGGACTGGTTAACTCCCTTTATGGTGCAAACAGGGGAGTGGACGAAGTAAATGAAGATGTGGTGCCGGATGAAGGAGATGATTCTTTGTACCTCTTGCTTTGGAAACCTCTGGAGGTGCACTTAAAAGGAATGAACAAGGTCTATTATTCCCCTTCCGGTTCTGTCCATAAAATAGCTGTTGCCGCCTTGAGGGATGAAGAAGGAAAATACCTTTCCGAACGTTTTAGTCTCCATACACTGAGCACGGCGAAAAAATTACTGGACCCCTCGAAAGGCTTTGTTATGGATGATCTGTTGCTCATGGGCGGGGTCGATTATGACCTGGCACCTTCCATTATCGCCAAAAAAGTAAACCCGGAACAAGGAGATGAAAGTCCGGAGTTTGCCATGCGCGGCGGCAACGGGGCAAAGGCCTGGTCATATCTCGGAGGCACCAAAACGGAAGTGGAGGCGATCGCGAAACTGGTCACTACGGGTAAAACCACCGTAACGACGTCGGTTGGCGAACAGGCCTACGAAGAGCAGGTGAAAAAGCAGATGCTGGCCGGTCCTTCGGTGATCCATCTTTCTACCCATGGATATTTTATTGCCGAACCTCAACGTGCCCTCACGCCGAATGCCAATGTTTATCAGCAATCGGGCAATCCCCTGTTACGCTCCGGACTCATCCTCGCCGGTGGCAATGCCTCCTGGACAGGCCAGGAACTCCCGGGAGGGATTGACGATGGAATTTTAACCGCCTTCGAAGTCTCCACCATGGACCTGAGCCAAACACGTTTGGCTGTATTGTCGGCCTGCCAGACAGGCTTAGGCGATATCCAGGGCAGCGAAGGCGTTTTCGGACTTCAACGCGCCTTTAAACAAGCCGGGGTGGAGTATATTGTGATGTCGCTCTGGCAGGTGCCCGACAAAGAAACGGTGGAGTTTATGACCCTGTTTTATGAAAACCTGGCCAAAGGAATAGCGATAGAAGTGGCGTTCAATACAGCCCAGCAAACCATGCGCGAAAAATACCCACCCTATTATTGGGCAGCATTTGTGTTGGTTCGGTAATGTCTTCCCTACCTCCCTACCTCCAATCTTCCCTACTTAATCCTTCCACTCAGCGATAAAAAGATTCGTATCTCTTGTACCACCATTATTCCGGTTCGAAGAGAATACAAGGAATTTTCCATCAGGGGAGAACATCGGGAAGGCATCGAAGCCATCATCGTGGGTTACACGCTCCAGTCCGGTTCCGTCCAGGTTGATCAGGTAGAGGTGAAAAGGAAATCCACGCTCACTTTCGTGGTTGGAGCTGAAGATGATCTGTTTGCCGTTCGGTGTAAAAAATGGGGCCCAGTTGGCTTGTCCCAATGTGGTTACCTGCTGCATTTCAGAGCCGTCAATATTGCACACATAGATCTCCATATTGGTTGGAGCTACCAGTCCCTGAGCAAGAAGTTTTTTATAATGCGCCTGTTCTTCCGGAGTTTTCGGACGGGAAGAGCGGAATACCAGTTTGGTGCCGTCAGGAGAGAAAAATGCGCCGCCATCGTAGCCCAATTCATGGGTGATCTGTTTTACGTTGCTGCCATCGATATCCATGGTATACAGTTCGAGGTCACCGCTACGGGTAGAGGTAAAGACAATTTTATCTCCATTAGGGGATATTGTTGCTTCCGCATCGTAGCCCGGTTCCTTTGTCAATTGATTGACGATATTTCCTTTCAGATCGGCTACAAAAATATCATAAGAGGGATAGATGCCCCATAAGTATGGATCTCCCTTTTTTCTTTCCGGATTCGGAGGACATTCATCACCGCCCAGGTGGGTTGAAGCATAAAGGATGAGGCTGTCACCTTTCAGGAAGTAAGAACAGGTCGTTCTTCCTTTTCCGGTGCTGATCATTTGGGGAATATTGTTTTTCAGATCAGCCGTTTCAATATCAAACGCAAAGATCTGGTCGCAATCGAGTCCCCATGCCTTGTTATTGCTTTGAAAAGTTAATTTTTTGCTGTCGTAGCTAAAATAGGCTTCGGCATTGTCGCCACCGAATGTAAGTTGACGCAGCGAGGCGAAATGTGTTTCACCCGGATAAATGAGTGAGTCGACAACCGCAACACTATCAGCGGGTTGAGTTTCAACAGGCTTTTTATCTCCATTACCACAAGAGAAAAGTACTAAACCAAGGCAGCTTAAAGCAATAAATTTTTTCATCATATTTGAAATTAAAGGCTGCGCCCAAAAGTGACGCAGTCTACTTTAGGGCAAATATGAGGAGGAAGGTTGGAATATAAAAATTGATATGGCAAGCTTGTGCGCCAGTATGCGAAAACCATGGGCTGTTTACCGTTGACTGTCGACCGTTGACTGTCGACTGTTGACAGAGAATCGGTTGACCGTCGTCTGTTGACCGTTGACTGGTTATTTCTCTCCTTTTGGACGTAAGGGTCTCACCTCATAGTTCACCACATGGTAATTATCGGGTGTTTCCAGAATTTGGACCATTGCAGTAGCAACATCTTCGGGCATGAGCATAAAATCATGGGGTTTGATGCCGGGACTGTTGCGGAAAAAATCAGTTTTGACGGAACCCGGATATACACAGGTAACCTTGATCTTGTCGTAACGTACTTCCTGATAGAGGCTTTCCATCATCGCTTTGACAGCAAATTTGGTAGCGCAGTAGCCACTTACTTCGGGGTAGGCTTCGAGTCCGGCAACGGAGGAGAGGGTAATGATATGTCCGTATTGGGCTTTTTTCATGACAGGCAGGGCCAGGCGGCAGGCATAAAAAACACCGTTTACGTTCACTTCCATCATTTCATGGTACTGCTCCAATGGCAGGTCTTCCAGCTTACCGAAATAGCCGAGTCCTGCGTTGTTGATCAGGATATGGAGTTCGTTATTCCAGCCTGAGAGGACCTCTTTAAAGGCATTTTCTACCTGGTCGTTGTGCCGGATATCCGTTTTTATAAAAAGCAGGTTGGGGTGGAAATAGTCGGGTTGATTTTGACCCAGGCCCGCCACATGGGCACCTTTAGCCAGGAGGGCCAGAGTAAGTTCTTTTCCGATGCCTTTGCTGATACCGGTGATGATCACTTTTTTATCCTTCAATTCCATAGCTGCAAAGCAAAACAAAATTCAGGACTCTGAACGATGCAGCCAGGCTTTTACCATGCGGTCTTTGCCCTGCATGTCACGGCGAACTTCACTTTTATACCCCAGGGAAGCCAGCATTTCCTGCATATCTGCGCCAAAAGCCGCATTAATTTCGAAAAAGAGCTGACCGTTTTTTGTGAGATGAGATTTTGCGAGTTCGGCAATAGCGCCATAATAAAGCAGCGGGTCGGTGTCCGGCACAAACAAAGCCAGAGGGGGTTCATAATCCAGCACCTGAACCGCCATTTCGCCTTTTTCCTGTTCCCGAACATAGGGAGGGTTGCTTACGATGAGGTCGAAAAGTACTTGTTGCTCCCACCACTCCGGGTCGAGCATGTCCTGAACAAGAAATAGGGTGTGGTGAGGATCCTTAAGAAGCTGCTGGGCATTGATCCTTGCCGTATGGATGGCTGCTTCACTTTTGTCTATGGCAAGCAAGCGTGCATCAGGGAGCCTTTTTACGAGAGAAATACCGATACATCCGCTACCCGTGCCGAGATCAAGAATTGTAGCCTCAGGTCGACTTTTCCATTCATCTATGATCCAGCTTACCAGTTCTTCGGTTTCCGGCCTGGGTATGAGGGTCGATTCGTTCACCAAAAATCGTTCATCCATAAACCAGGCAAAACCCAGAACGTATTGAACGGGTTCGTGACCAAGTAAGCGCTCAAGAATAGAATCCAGCCGGAGCTTTTCTTCCGGTTTTATTTCCAGCTCCCCGGTAAGTTTAAGACGGATTTGCGGGATATGGAACAGTTCTTCAAATACGAGGTTGGTGATGCTGTTCGCTTCGCCAGAATCGTAGAGATTTCCCAAAAGAGATCTGAAGCGGTTGATTTCGGCGAAGAGGGTGGACATTGGGGCAAAGATAGGGAATGTTGGATTGTTGGAATGTTGGATCGTGGGATTGTTGGACTGGGAGATGGCGAGACTTGGGGACTTAGGGACAAGGAGACTGGGAGATTTGGAGTTTCTGGGAGCTTCAGGGCCGTCATCTTGAGCTTGAGCCTGCCCTGAGCTTTCCGAAGGGATAAATTCCACGACCGAAGCAATCTGACGCATAGCGTCATCCTGAAGGAGC
>DQHT01000104.1 GCA_003531115.1 Bacteroidota bacterium
GGAATTTTGGTACAAGACAATAATGTGCCTTTTGTAAAAACCATAGCGCGGGTTACACGCAATTCGGCTGGCACCATGGTTGAATACAGACTTCCTGTTGAAATGCCCGCATTATTGGGTGCCGGAGCCGAATTTATTCCCCTTAGTTCGGTTCCTCATTATACCAATCATGTTTTTAAGCTGGATGATCTTAACAGCGACAGTACCCTGGTGGGTTACATCTTTGGAGGGATAAGCAGTACGGCCCCAAATATCTTTTTTACCAATACCGGCAGCGAAAGCAGCGCCAGCAATCAGATCTTCAAAGTGTATGTGATCAAAAATGCGGCACTGGGTATGGATGAACTTAATGACCAGAGTATTGGAACCCTCCATTTAACTGTTTTCCCTAACCCCGGTAATGGCGACTTTAAAGTGGTTTTTAATTTGATCCGGGAGTCAGAAATAAAAATTACCCTTTACAGCATGGACGGCAAAAAGATCGAAGAAGTGACTTTGAATGATCTTCAGATCGGAGAAAATACTTTTGAGCGCAGGATCGAAGGCCTTAAACCCGGAGCCATGTATATGCTCAACATTGAAACGGATTATGAAAAGGCCACGAGGAAGGTTATCGTGAGAAGGTGATCCGCCTACGCTCGGCAAGTTTTGTTTAACTCTGATGAATGTACCCGAGCTTCGGCGGACGAGGCTTGGAGACTCTGGAGATTTTGCTAACTTTGGGACACCTGCTTAGCAATGAACCAATTCCATATCCCATGACCTATAAAAATACCCAAATCGGCTGGTTCGCCATCTGGACCTTTATTCCCGGGATTATTCTCATTTACCTGGCTTACGATTACGGATGGGGGAATAATCCGCTGCCCTTTTCCCTTTTTCTGATCATGTCGGGCTTGTTTGTACTCATCCTGGCCATGTTTTATCAATTTAAGACCGTAATTGACGGAAATATCATCCGGTTGAGTTACGGGATTGGTTTGATACGCTTTCGTTTTACCATCGACTCCCTTGTTGAAGCAAAAATTATCCGGACACCCTGGTACTATGGAATTGGCATTCGTATCACCCCAAAGGGAATGCTTTATAATATCCACAGTCGTGATGCCGTCGAAATCAGCTACCTGCGCGATGGCAAAATGAAATCGTTTATGCTTGGAAGCGCGGAGCCGGAGGAGTTAAAAAGGGCGTTGGAGGAGTTGAGGAGATGAAGGATGGTGTCTTAATGGTCCGTCACACTGAGCTTGCCNNGACTGGGAGACTGGGAGACTGGGAGATAAATTAAAAATTCTGAACACCGAAAACTGAACACTTAGAAAAGAAAATCAGTATCATTGAGTATCAGAATGATACGATTACCTGCACCCCGCTGACCTTCCTAAAAATGAAAAAAACACTTCACCTGCTTAGCGCCATTGTTTTAGGCTTATTAATTCTTTTTGTTTCATCCTGCGAAGAAGAAGAAATTCCAATTCCTCCACCTACTGCGGAACAAAAGATCGAAACAGCACTCGATGCCTTCGTTGCTGACCTTGCCGCGACCCCGCCTACATCCGTGGATATCTCCGGTCGGGTAAAAACCTATCTGGGTATCCAGCCTGTTTCCTTTTTTGGCGCCACGGTAACCTTATTAGACAGTGCCTCTAAAGCCACCTACAGTCCGTATTGGTACCGTTTAAACGATACCCTCGCCTATAAAAACCTGGCAGATACAGCCTACCATATCGACGAACAATCCTGGTTACGCCGCCCTATCGATGAGCAGAAATCTGTATGGACGGACCCCTATTTTGACGCCGGTGGCGGGGAGATATGGATGAAAACGCGGTCGGTTCCTGTGTTCGTGAACGGGAAAATTGTGGCGGTGGCGACGACGGATTTGGCGTTGGAATAGGTTTACCCCTGTAGGTTCACCCAAATTGGGTGAACCTACAGGGGGCCGAATGACGAGGGACGACCGACCTATTAAAATTAGAACATGAAAAAAACACTTACGCCTGAACAAATTTCCATTACCGAACAATTCCAGGCCCATATTGATGCCGAGATCCGCGGAGATCTGGATACTACGCTGGCTACCATGACGGATAATCCGCATCTGAATAATATACCAACTTTAATCGGGGGTGCGGGCAAAGAAGGTGTTCGTAATTTTTACGGCAGCCTGATCCCCTTCAATAAGTTTTTTCCTCCTGATGTGGAGATGGTCCGGGTTTCCCAAACCATCGACCAACACCAGATGGTGGATGAGATCATTTTTAAGTTCACCCATACCACGGAAGTTGGCTGGATGCTGCCCAATATCCCTCCTACCGGAAAGCGGGTGGAAGTGCCATTGGTGGTGATCGTTGGCTTTAAAGAAGGAAAAGTAACCCATGAGCATATCTATTGGGACCAGGCCAGTGTGTTGGTACAGATCGGATTACTTGACCCGAAGGGGTTGCCTGTATTTGGGGTTGAAACGGCTCAACTCATGGAAGAGATGCGGAAAAGGGTTGAGGCGCTTTAGGGGTACGAAAGACGATTGGACGGGAGGTAAGGACACTGTAAGAACATCAGGTCATATTCCATTGCCAGTACACAAATTGTTTCCGATATTTGAAGAAACTTTCACCACGGCTAATTTCCGGCGAAAATGCACTCAGATTTAATAGGATTACTTAAAAAATACGATGTTCCCATCCCAAGATACACCAGTTATCCCACAGTACCCTACTGGGATTTTAATACCCTTACCCCGGGAGACTGGAAACAATCCGTTATCAATACTTATGAATCTGAGAAAGGCGAGCTCTGCCTGTATATCCACCTGCCATTCTGTGAGGAGCTGTGTACGTTCTGCGCCTGCAACAAACGCATCACAAAAAATCATGCTGTAGAAACCCCATACCTGCAAAATGTACTCAGGGAATGGGGCATGTATTTTTCCTTATTCGAAAGTACACCCACCCTTCGTGAAATACATCTGGGCGGAGGTACACCTACCTTTTTCTCGCCTCAAAATTTAGTAGAACTCATTCAAGGTCTTACTAAAAATTGTGTTATTCCTGAAGATCATGAGTTTAGCGTTGAAGTTCACCCGAACTTCACCACCAAAGCCCATTTAGAGGCCTTGCAAAGTGTGGGGTTTAACCGTATAAGCATTGGAGTGCAGGATTTTGACCCTGAGGTTCAATTCATTATCAACCGTCATCAGAGCTTCGAAAAAACGAAGGAAGTTATCGACTGGGCTAGGGAGCTGGGATACTTTAGTGTAAACCTGGATTTGATTTATGGCCTGCCAAAACAAAACCTGAAATGCATTGAAAATACGTTTGAAAAAGTAAAAGAACTTAAACCTGACCGGATCGCTTTTTACTCTTATGCCCATGTGCCCTGGAAGAGCAAAGGTCAAAGGCGTTATACCGATGAGGATGTTCCCAAAGCCGAAGAAAAATATGCCATGTATGGATTGGGAAATGAACTATTAGGAAAAATGGGTATGATCAGTATTGGCATGGATCATTTTGCCCTGCCAAGCGACAAATTATTATTAGCCTATAACAAAGGTGAAATGCACCGTAATTTTATGGGCTATACCACAACCAGCAATAAATTGGTGATAGGCCTTGGAGCTTCCAGCATCAGCGATACGTGGACGGCTTTTGCTCAAAATGAAAAAACCGTTGAGGCTTATAATGAAAAAATTCAATCCGGTGAATGGCCCATTATTCAAGGCCATTTATTAAACGACGAAGACCTGTTAATTCGCAAACACATTTTAAATCTGATGTGTAAGGACTCCACTGTCTTAAACCCTTTAGATTTTGACACTGCCTTTTATGATCATATTCTTTCAAAATTGAAGAACTATGCAAACGATAACCTCGTAGAAATTGATGGCAATAAAATAAGTGTTACTCCCAAGGGGAAATTGTTTGTACGCAATATCAGCTCAGCCATTGATGCTTATTTGTATTCCGGCCAATCGGAAGCCCGCATGTTTAGCCAGGGGATCTAATCCCACCGCTCTATTCTTTCAATAACATATCAGGAAAACATGAGTTATTTATACCTTAAGGCCACCCATATCATTTTTGTTGTAACCTGGTTTAGCGGGATGTTTTATTTGGGTAGACTATTTATCTATAACCGGGAGGCTATGGATAAGCCTGAGCCTGAAAGGAGCATACTTCAGCGTCAATTCAATATAATGATCCACCGTTTGTATTGGGCCATAACATTTCCTTCTGTGCTTATTACCCTGATTTTAGGTTCCGCTTTAGCCATAAATTTATGGCCATTCAGCACCTGGTTATGGCTTAAATTAGTCTTTGTGTTGGTCTTGTTGATTTACCATTACACCCTACACCTTCTGGTAAAACAACAAAAGGCAGGAGTTTTCAGGTATTCCAGTCATCAATTAAGAATTTGGAATGAAGTACCTACCATCTTGCTGGTTTCCATTGTTATGCTGGCCATAGTGAAGCAGGGCATGAGTCTTGTTTACGGATTAGCAGGACTCGCCGCTTTGATCCTCCTCCTGATCACGGCTATTACTATTTATAGGAAGTCCAGAAAGAAAAGTGGATCCATGTAAGAGGTGAAACAGATCTTAAGGATCATAAATCTCTCCAAAAAAGGAATTGTAATTTAAAAATCCGCCAAAGCCACTTCCACTTTCTTCAACTGCTCCTCGTGAATTGCAGTGGATATAAACCAGGTTTCAAATGCAGAAGGCGGAAGGTAAATTCCCCGATTCAGCAGGTGATGAAAAAGGCGGTTAAACACTTCGTTTCTGGCAGCCAGGGCTTGGGTATAGTTTTGAAGTTTCGTTGTTCCAAAATGAATGCTAATCATCGAACCCAAACGGTTAATGCAAAAAGGTACCTCCGCGTTTTTAAATTTGGCATCTAAAATTTTTGCTAATCGAGTACCACTTTGATCCAATTGGGGATAAATTTCCGAATGATCGTCGAGATAACGTAAGGTGGCCAGTCCACAGCTCACGGCAACCGGGTTTCCCGACAGGGTACCCGCCTGGTAAACGTTACCAATCGGTGCCAGATGCTGCATGATGTCTTTTCTCCCACCAAAGGCTCCAACCGGCATCCCGCCACCAATTACCTTTCCATAAGTAAGCAGATCGGGAATAACTTTGTAAACCTCCGCTGCACCCCCTCTGGCCAGACGGAAACCGGTCATCACCTCATCAAAAATTAAAACAGTTCCATATTCCGTACAGAGACGTCGCAGGTTTTCGAGAAAGCCTTTTTCGGGAAGAATACATCCCATATTGCCTGCCACGGGTTCGATAATTACCGCTGCTAAGGTATTGCCATGCTTTTTAAAGAGCTTTTCAACGCCTTCGGTATCATTAAATTCCGCGATTAGGGTGTCTTGTGTGGCGCCCTCAGGAACGCCTGCACTTCCGGGAATGCTAAAACTCATGACTCCGCTTCCGGCCTTCACCAAAAACGGATCGGCATGTCCGTGGTAACAGCCGGCAAACTTGATGAATTTGTTTCTTCCCGTAAATCCTCTTGCAAGTCGCAATGCGCTCAAACAGGCTTCGGTACCCGAACTTACCAAGCGCACTTGTTTTACCCAGGGGGCCATTTTGTTGATTTGAACGGCCATTTCATATTCTTGTTCCGTAGGGGCTCCAAAAGAAAAACCCTCTTCAAGGCGATTCTGAACCGCTTCAATTACCGGAGTAAAAGCATGACCAAGAATCATCGGTCCCCAGCTATTTATAAAATCGACATACGCCCGGTCGTCTGCATCATACAAATAGGCTCCTTTGGCTTTGCGGATAAAAACAGGCTCACCCCCTACGGAACCAAAGGCCCGTACCGGAGAGTTGACCCCACCAGGGATAAGGGCCTTAGATCTTTCGAAAAGGCGCTGGCTATTGCTTTGGTTTTGTAGCATGAGGTTCTTTATTTAGGATTTTGGCAGCTTCTTTAGCGAAATAGGTTAAAATGACTTTGGCCCCGGCTCGTTTAAAAGACATCAACGCTTCCATCATTACCTCATCCCGCTGTATCCAACCTTTTTGTGCGGCCGCTTGTATCATGGCGTATTCACCTGAAACCTGGTATACGGCAATGGGCAAGTGGCAGTTTTGACTCAGCCTGTAAACGACGTCGAGATAAAAACTACCCGGTTTTACCATCAGCATATCCGCTCCTTCCTGTTCATCCATCATGGCTTCCTTAACGGCCTCTTTTCCATTCCGGAAGTCCATCTGGTAGGTCATTTTATCTCCAAAACCCGGAGCAGAATCCAATGCGTCACGGAAAGGACCGTATAAATGGCTGGCATATTTTGCGCTATAGGCCAAAATTCCTGCATGGTCAAATCCGGCTTCATTCAGTCGCTGACGAATAGCAGCAATACGCCCGTCCATCATATCAGAAGGGGCAACCCAATCGGCACCTGCATGAACATGGCTTAGGGCCATTTCGGCTAATACAGCCACCGTTTCATCGTTAATTATCGTTTCGTTTTTAACCAGTCCGTCATGCCCAAATTCAGAGTATGGGTCAAGGGCCACATCGGTCATTACGAGCAATTCAGGATAGGAGGATTTGATAAAACGTATGCTTCTTTGCATCAGTCCATCCGGGTTGAGCGCCTCTTTTCCGGTATTATCTTTCAGTTCATCAGGAACTTTAACGAAAAGCAGAACCGAGAGAATACCGCGNNTACCGCAGGCCACAAGTTCATCAAGTTCTTTTGAAAGGGTGTCTAAACTGTAACGATAGTAGCCAGGCATCGAGGAAATTTCCTCCTTAATACCCATTCCTTCAATGATAAATAAAGGAGCGATGAAGTCGGCAGGCGACAATTGAGATTCCGCAACCATTTCACGGATTACTGAATTGGCTCGAAGTATTCTCGGACGATTATGCGGATAGTACATGGGATTTATTTAAGGTTTGCTGTATGTCCATACTCAAATGCTTTCGCTGTTTCTACAAAGGCTTTCGCAGAATCAACCGGGGTTTGAGGTAGTACACCATGACCCAGGTTAACAATATGTTTCGCGTGACCAAAACTCCTGATCATCTTCAGTGTTTCTTCCTGAACGGTTTTTACATCGGCCAACAGGATGGAAGGATCGAGATTTCCCTGAAATACGGTTTCGGGTCCACAAACATCACGGGCAAAGGCTGCCGGAGTAATCCAATCAAGTCCAAGAGCGGATGCTCCTGTATTGCTTAGATCCTTCAATGCGAACCAGGCACCCTTGGCAAAGAGTATTACCGGAACTTCTTCACGGATGGCGTTCGTTAATTTTTGAAGATATGGCAGGGAAAAGCGCCTGTACCAATCCGGACTCAATAATCCCCCCCAGCTGTCGAAGAGCTGCACGGCGTTTACCCCGGCAATAACCTGCATTTTGAGGTAGGTGATACTGGCTTCGGTAATTTTATCGAGGAGCTGATGGGCTAATTCCGGGTTTTGTGCACAGAATTGTTTGGCGATGGAAAAATCTTTGGAGCCTTTTCCTTCCACCATATAACAAAGTAGCGTCCATGGAGAACCGCAGAATCCGATCAAGGGAACTCGTTCAGAAAGTGCGTCTTTCACTGCATGGATCGCAGGAATTGCATAGGCCAACTCGGTTTGGGTGTCTTGTGGACGAAGGGCCATCACATCAGCATGTGTTCGTATCGGATTCGGTAATAATGGCCCTTTTCCTTCTACCATTTGTACATCCATACCCAATGCCTGGGCAATAACGAGGATATCGGAAAACAGAATAGCCGCATCAACACCGATCTGTTCTACAGGCATCACGGTAATAGCTGCCGCAAGTTCGGGTTGACGTACACGATCAAAGAAGGAATACTTTTCTTTGAGCTTCATATAATCAGGCAAATAGCGACCAGCCTGACGCATGAACCATACAGGTGGGCGTTCGGTTAATTCTCCGCGGAGGGTTCTGAGGAATAAATCATTTTTAAGCATACGTTTCGTTGAGCAGGGTTTGAGCCATCATTGCCATTTCAGGTTGGGCCAGAAAGTGGGTATTAATATAACCGAAACCTTGGACAGCTTCGGCAGTAATAGGTCCTATACAATAAAAGCGCTGGTCAGGGTCAAATTGATTATGTTTAAAAAGACTTTTTGCTGCCCTGGGACTAAACAGGCAAATGGCATCATAGTCTCTTCGTTTTAAGAGAGGAAAAAGTTGGCGGCTTTCATAACAGAAGTAAGAATGAAAGGGAAATTCAGGATGCGTTTTGGCAGTTCCGGGGAGAACGTCCCGATGTTCCTTACCACAAAAATAATGGATGGCGGCAGTTTCTTGCAGGAACAGTTCTTTGCAAAGTTCATCCATCCTGGAAAAGACACGGATGCTGCCGGTATAGCCCATCTCCCTTAATCGGCTTGCGGCTTTTTGTCCTACAATATATAGCCGTTCAGGGAGCAGATTCAGTTGTTCTTTATGGATGGAATTAAGGGCATTTGCACTGCTAATAACGCCATAGCCTGATAATTTAGCGAACCTGATTTTCTGAGGCACAATCTCAAGCACTTCAATAAAGTCCAAAAAAACCTTCGCCCGGCTTAACAGGGCGAAAAATTCAGGCGAAGCCTTTTTGGTGATTAGTACTTTCATCTCAGGGCTGTCTTAATGTTTTCATGATCTCCCGTCCACCTATTTTCAGGATGTGTTGCGCAAAGTTTTGTCCGGCTTCCTTCCAGTTGTTCAGTGAAACCTGTTTCTCTGTTCTTACACTTACCCTTCCATCCAGGCTGTTTAGAATTCCGCTGAATCGAAAATGATCGCCGCGAAATTGAGCCAGAGCCCCCAAAGGAGCGGCACACCCGGCTTCGATTTCGGCCATAAAATCACGTTCAATTGTTGCCGCCTGAAAACTTGGAAGATGATTAACGGATCGAATCGTTTCGTGTATCCGGATATCGTCAATACGCCCAACTATTGCGATTATTCCCTGCGCCGGAGCCGGAATCATCCAATCAAGGGTGATATGCTTATCCGGTAGAATTCCCAATCGGGTGAGTCCTGCTTTGGATACGATTCCGCCATCCATCATGGCCATACGCTCCAGACGGGTGTGCATATTGCCACGGAGTTCGGTGAAGCGGTGGTTGGGATACCTGGCCAGCCATTGAGCCCTTCTTCTGGGACTCCCCGAGGCAATAAGAAGATCTCTGACAAAAAAATCGTCGCCGGGTGTTTCCGAAGGGATGAAAACATCGTGGTATTCGTCCCGCTCCAGAACGGCAATGAGCGCCAAGCCCTCCGGAATTTGTGTGGGATAGTCCTTTAAAGAATGTACCCCTATATCTACTTTGCCTTCCAAGAGGGCCTGGTCTATGGCCTTAGTGAATACCCCGGTTTGCCCTAATTGATGCAGGGGGGTGTTTTGGTCCTGATCTCCCTTTGTACTAATCCCAACAATTTCAGTGGGAAGTGGGCTCAGAGCCTTCTGAACATGTTCTGCCTGCCAAATGGCCAGGGCGCTGTTACGGGTTCCGATGCGGATTGTCATTAGGCCACAGAATTAGTGATCCAGAGTTTTAGCCAGCTAAGCTTTTGTGGATCTTCTTTGATGGATTGAAACAGGCGGGCCTCTAGTCGTTTTCGTTGATAAAAACTCGCCGAATTCACTAACTGTTTGTCACTATGCCGGCGTTCAAACTCTGCGCCGATCGCATTTACGTATGGGGATGCGAGCCTTGCAGTTTGCCAGGCATAAAATTCGTTTATCTCCTCCGCTACAATTCCCTGAGCTTTCGGAATTTCTTTGCATCTTTTACTTATGTTACCGAGAACGTAGGCGCTAATCTCATCTACATGGAAGACCCTTTTATTTCCCCGGGCATTTCCCAAAGCAGCCGGCATTGCCAAATCTAAAAACAAGGCAGGAGCAGATGTTTTTTCAATTTCTTCATCATCAAGCAACAGACCTGGTGATGAGGCAGCATTTACCAAAGCATCAAAGTCTGCCAATGCAAATTTCCATGAATCAAAGGCCAGTACCCGAACCCCATATTCCCTGGCAAAGAGCAGGGATTTTTCTTCGCTCCGGTTTGCTACCCAAATCGTTTCCGCTGCCTTATGTTTGAGTAAGTTTTCTATTACCTGACGGCCTATATCACCAAGACCCAGTATTAATAATTTACTTCGCTTAAAATCCGCCAATTCATCTTTAAGTAATCGCACTGCAGCATAGCTTACCGAGCTCGTCCCGCTGCTAAAATCCGTTTCATTTTTGATTCTTCGGCTTGCATAGGTTGCAGCATTCATGAGCTTTTCAATTTCACCATTTAAAACTCCGTGGGTTTTAGCCAGACAGGTGGCCTTTTTCATCTGTCCGATGATCTCAAAATCACCTGGGATCTGAGAGTCAAGACCAGCCGCCACTTCAAAAAAGTGCTGAATCGCTTCTCTGCCCTCAAAGTGATAAGATACAGCTGCATACTCCTCCATGGACAAGGCTTTTTGGGAAGCAAAATAGGCCTCAATGGTTTTCGGATGAGGACCCCGAAGGAAAAAACTTGTACGATTACAGGTGGTAAGAATAAACCCCTTGCATGATCCGGGAATAAAAACATCCTCGTAATAATGAATGATCTCTTCCTGACTTAGCGAAAACTTTGTGCGCAGCCTGAAATCAGCCTTTTTGTGACTGACTCCGAAAGCATACCAATGATAAGATTCTGTGCTGGTCAAGGCTACAAAACTAACTTAGCACAATTTTGCATAATACCTCTAAAGGTAAATTTAGTACCTGTATCGGTATTTTTATCGGAATCTGTACAAAAGCCCGCTATAATTGCATTTGTATTGTCCATTTAGTTTCTTTTGACCCTAAGGTGAATACCTGAAGTATGCAATTAATACCCGTAAAAGAAGAAAAAAATACCTCTAAAAGTTGCCTCCGCCTTTTAATTGAAGAAGAGGGCTTTAGGGTTTTCCAGAGTGCCGAAGAAAGTTTGGCCTATTTCCATGTTAAAGGCAATGTAGAAACCAGTATTGTGCAGTTTTATTATGCCTTGCAGGGTGAGTTTACCTATAGTTTCGGACCGCACTATCAGTTGCAGCTTAAAGAAGGGAATTATTTCTTTTTCTATAATCCGGAGAATGACATGGTCTTTGATATCCATGCAGAAGGGGAGGTAAAATGGGTGGGGTTTTTTATCAGCATCCAGAAATTGCATTCTCTGTTCTTAGACCAAATGACTGAGTTGCCCTTTTTGTCGGGCGAAAATGCCAATCACAAAATTTACGAGAAAAACGAGTTTAATAGCTCCATACGTTTGGCCTTATTGCAACTTTTCTCAGTAAAAATGGCCGACAATGCTTTCCGTGTTTTTACAAAAGGAAAAATTTACGAAGTACTCTCTCTGCACTTTTCACATAAAGAAACCGATGTGGAAGCATGTCCTTTTTTAAAGGATGAAGCCAATCTTTCAAAAATTAAAAAGGCAAAGGAAATATTATTGGCGCGCATGAGCAATCCTCCATCCATCGCTGCGCTGAGCAAGGAAGTTGGTATAAATGAATATCGCCTCAAGACGGGTTTTAAAGAGGTGTACGGGAATACCGTTTATGGGTTTTTGCTCGACTATAAGCTTGATCACGCCCGTCACCTGCTCGATCAGGAACAGCAGCAGGTAAATGAGGTTGCCTACGCCATAGGCTATTCCAATCCCTCCCATTTTATTGCTGCCTTCAAGAAGAAATTCAGCATTACGCCAAAAAAATACATGCAAAGCAAATGAGTACAGCCGCCTTATTGATAAACCTTGGTTCACCAGAATCAACCTCTGTAAAGGATGTAAAAAAATATTTAGGGGAGTTTCTTATGGATGATCATGTGATTGACATCCCCTACCTCACCCGTTTTTTATTGGTAAAAGGGATCATTTTAAATACCCGTCCGAAAAAATCAGCGGCAGCTTATAAAAGCATCTGGTGGGAGGAAGGCTCACCCTTGACGGTTATTTCCAGGCGCCTGAGAGAAAAGGTTCAACAGTTTACGGAAAAACCTGTTTACCTGGCCATGCGCTATGCTCAGCCATCCATTAAGGGAACATTAGAAAGGATGGTGCAGGATCAGCCGGATTTAAAGTCGGTTTTTGTGGTACCCCTTTATCCTCATTTTGCCATGTCTTCCTATGAAACCGTAGTTGACAGGGTTAAAGAATTGGCACGGGAGCATTTTCCACACCTTGAGATCCATATTCAGGAACCTTTTTACCGCGATGCGGAGTATGTGGAAATACTGTCCAAATCCATTAAAGAACATTTGCCCGAAGGGTATCATTTGCTTTTTAGTTACCATGGAATTCCTGTTCGTCACCTTAAAAAAAGTGATACTACCCAATCGCATTGCCGCCAGACAGCAAACTGTTGCACTATCGATTCGCCTGCCCATAGCACATGCTACCAACATCAAACGGAAGTGACTACCCGATTGGTAGCTGAAAAGCTTGGTTTAAGCAAAGATCAATACAGCCAGTCCTACCAATCCCGTTTAGGACGAGATGAGTGGATACGCCCCTATTCCGATGAAGTATTTAAGACCTACCCTACTCAAGGAATCAAAAAAATGGCCGTGGTTTGTCCTGCTTTTGTCAGCGACTGCCTGGAAACGCTTGAAGAAATGCAGGTTGAAGGGAAGGAAGATTTTCTCCATGCCGGGGGCGAAGATTTTGTACCTATACCCTGCCTCAACGAACGCGAAGATTGGAGCAGACTTCTTGCCAAATGGATCAACCAGCGTTTACCCGCATGAATCACTACCCTTTGTTTTCTTTTCATGTTGATCAGTTGTTTTAACTGTCAACTTTTTTCAGGACGATACAGTGAAGAGCTTTAGGGTCCGTCATGCTGAGCGAAGCCGAAGTAAGACGGACAGAGCAGGATCTTCGTCGTCTGAGGAATAATCAGTTCTGGAACCAAAGTTACCCTTGGACAGATAAAATCGAGCTAAACAAAAAAACCCTTGTAACACTACTGCTACAAGGGTTTCTAAAAATTAACTGTGATCCCTCTGGGGCTCGAACCCAGGACCCCATCCTTAAAAGGGATGTGCTCTACCTGCTGAGCTAAGGAATCGTTTTCCGTTTAGGGACTGCAAAGGTAAGCGGACATTGGACATTTGCAAATCCGGAAGCAAAAATAATTTTAAATTCCTGTTTTAGGCTTGATTTTCAACCTATAGGTAATGTGCTTTTTCCAGGGTTTGGCGCCAATGCCTTCCAACAATGCCAGCATCCTGGGGTTAAAGTCGCCTACCCAACTCAGTTCCACTTCTTCGATCGAAGGATACCTTTGAATGGCCTCATAAAAGCGCCAGATCATGCCTGTTTCCAGTCCCTTGTTTTGGTGGGCGGGGATCACGCCAAACACAATAGACCGGAGCTTCCTTGGTTTTCGGGTTTTTAATCGTCCTAACAAAACCAGCTTTTGCCACCAGCCAAACCGACCTTTGAACGAACGGATCAGGGGGTTGATATCCCTTATGCTGACATAAAAACCAGCTGGCTTATCTTCTACATAAGCAAAGGAGATCAGATCAGGGATCACCAAAGGCTTCATCTCCCGGATAATTTTTTCCATGTTCTCAAGCTCCACAGGAACAAAATGCTCCAGGTGTACCCAGGCCTTGTTGTAAATCTCCACAAAATCATATGCCATCTTCTTCGTATCCTCCATCAAAAACGGACGAAACGCATAGGCCTTATTCGCCATGATCCTCTTTGCAATGGGTGCTAAACGTGTTGCATTAAAATCTACCCGCGTCATGCGCGCCGTTACCTGCTCATAGGCCGGCTCGAAACCAAAATCTTCAAAAAGCCTTTTGTAATAAGGCGGATGGTAATTATCCTGGAAAGAAGGAACCTGAAATCCATCAACCAATAAACCCCAATACGAATCGCGGTGACCAAAATTTATCGGGCCATCGATCTCCTCAAACCCTTTTTCCTGCAGCCAGTCGATTGCCGTCTGAAACAATACCGTGGCTGCCGCTTTATCATCCATACACTCAAAAAAGCCAATTCCCGCTTCTTTTCTGTTGGGATGAACCTGAAAAAATGCAGCAATCCTCCCGACTAATTTTCCATCCATCAGCAAAATCCAACGTTTGGCCTCTCCCCTTTCCCATGCCGGATTTTTCATCGGGTCGAAAAGGGAACGGATCTCTGCATGAGGCGGACAAACCCAATTGGGGTCATTCCGGTAAATTTCGAAGGGCACCTGAAGAAATTGTTGCTCCGAACTGAAATCCTTAACTTCTATTACTTCCATTTGTACTGCACAAATCAGATATTCGCGGGGTCAATTTAGCAACAAAAGAACTGAGTCATGGAAATAGGAGACAAATTCATTGAATTTACCCTCAAAGGGGCCGATGGGAAAATGCACAATATTTACGAATACGCTGATAAATATGCGCTGTGCATCGTGTTTACGAGCAATAGTTGTCCTTATTCCAAGTCGTATGGCAAAAGATTGATCAAACTCCTGAACGCATACGAAGACGATAATTTTGGGATTATCGGGATCAATTCGAATGATGCCGCACAAAGTCCGGAAGATTCGTATGAAAACATGGTGGCTATTTCAGAAAAACTGGGACTCGAATCCATCAACTTCATGTATTTGCACGATGAAGACCAGTCGGTTGCCAGGGCCTATGGAGCCACCACCACTCCGGAAGTTTTTCTTTTCAACTCCAAAAGGGAGCTCGTTTACCGCGGTGCCATCGACGACAACTGGCAAAACGCAAACCTCGTTACCCGTGTTTACCTTGAAGACGCCATTGAATATTGCCTTGACGGCCTTGAAGTAGATTTCCCCTTTGTCCCTGCAGAAGGTTGTCCGATTATTTGGAAACCTTAAGCATAACCATTGTCTTACTCATTCGCTAATAAAGTCGTGATTGTTACCGGTGCCTCCTCAGGCATCGGAGAAGCCTGTGCCAAAGCCTTCAGCAAGGCCGGAGCCCATGTTGTACTGGCTGCACGCAATCAATCTGAATTGGAACGTGTAAGCCAAACACTTGAAGGCCCCTTTCTGGTAGTGCCCTGCGACATCACCGTGGAGCAGGAATGCCAGACCCTCATCCATAAAACCCTGGAGCATTTCTCCCGTCTCGATATCCTCGTAAACAATGCCGGCATTTCCATGCGGGCCCGTTTTACAGACGCTAAGATGGATGTAATCGAAAAGGTGATGCAAACCAACTTTTGGGGTGCTGTGTATTGCAGCAAATTTGCCCTGCCCCATCTGCTGGAAAATAAAGGAAGTATCGTGGTTATTTCAACAACGGCAGGCTTTGTCGGACTTCCGGGACGAACAGCTTATTCAGCCTCGAAATTTGCCCTTCACGGATTTTTTGACACCCTGCGCTCAGAACATCGGGATGACGGGCTACATGTGGCCATGATCTTCCCCGGATTTACCGCCTCGAAGATCCGCTACAATGCACTGGATGCAAATGGGAACAAACAGGGGTTTAGTCCGCAGGACGAAACAAAAATGACCGGCGCTGAAACCATTGCCCAGAGCGTGCTTGGAGCCATTGAGCATAAAAAAAGAAGGGTTCTGATAGGGGTGCAAACCAAACTCATTTGGTGGATAAGGATGTTCTTTCCTGACTGGCTTGACGGGGTCATCCATAAACAAATGAAAAAAGAATCGGGCTCTCCCCTCCAATAAATCCGGAATTCTTCGTTTCTTTTTCGGCTTTTGCGCATTTTTGCAGCGCGAAATGAATATAGAACAGCACCTTCAGGGATCCATACAAAAAGCACTTGCATCTCTTTACGAGACAGAAATTGAACTGCCCAAACTCGACCAGACCCGACCCGAGTTTGAAGGAGATTATACCCTGGTGGTCTTTCCTTACCTGAAAGTATCGAAAAAAAGCCCTGAAATAACTGCTCTTGAGATCGGCCAATGGCTGGTTGATAATGACGAGATGGTAACGACTTTCAATGCGGTCAAAGGCTTTTTAAATCTTGTTATTGAAGACCGCTATTGGAGCGATTTTGCTTCCGATAGACTTCGTGATACAAGCTCACTTTTCCGTTTGCAGGATGGAAAAGGAATTCGGGTGATGGTGGAATATTCATCACCGAACACAAACAAGCCCCTTCACTTGGGTCATGTTAGGAATAATTTGCTGGGCTATTCCGTGGCGAAGATCCTGGAATACAATGGTTATGAAGTGATCAAAGCCAACCTGATCAACGACCGCGGCATCCATATCTGCAAATCGATGCTGGCCTGGATCCTATTCGGAGAGGGAGAAACCCCGGAAAGCAGCGGTATCAAAGGTGACCACCTGGTTGGAAAATATTATGTAGCCTTTGATAAAGCCTATAAAGCCGAGGTGGAAGAACTGATGCAGGGGGGCAAAACCCGGGAGGAAGCTGAAAAAGCTGCCCCGATAATGCTCGAAGCCCAGGAAATGCTGCGTCGTTGGGAAGCAAGGGACGAAGATGTCCTCCAGGTATGGAAAACCATGAACGGATGGGTTTATAGCGGCTTTGATCAAACCTATGCGCGAATGGGTGTGGCTTTTGACCGTTTTTATCATGAGTCGGAAACCTACCTGTTGGGAAAAGATATTGTGAATGAAGGACTGGAAAAACAGGTTTTTTATAAGAAGGAAGATGGTTCGGTATGGATAGACCTGAGTGCAGAAAAGCTGGATCAGAAGGTACTGCTGCGTTCCGATGGTACTTCGGTATATATGACCCAGGACCTCGGCACCGCCGACCTCAAATATGAAGATTACGGTGCCACCCGCAGTATTTATGTGGTTGGAAATGANNCCTCCATTTATCTAACCCAAGACATCGGTACAGCCGTCAGGCGGAACGCCGAATGGCCCTTCGACCAGGCGGTTTACGTGGTTGGAAATGAACAGGATTACCACTTTAAGGTGCTGTTCAGCATCCTGAAAAAGATGAACCGGCCTTATGCCGATGGACTTTTCCATCTCAGCTACGGCATGGTAGACCTGCCCAGTGGAAAGATGAAATCGCGGGAAGGTACGGTGGTTGACGCTGATGACCTGATGAACGAAATGCACCAGACGGCAGAAGAAATTACCCGGGCATTGGGCAAGATCGAAGGCTTAAGTGATGAGGAACTGTACGATCTCTTTGAGCGGGTGGGTATGGGGGCTTTAAAATACTTCCTGCTCAAGGTAGACCCGGTTAAACGTATTCTGTTCGACCCCCGTGAAAGCATCGATTTCCAGGGAAACACCGGCCCTTTCCTTCAATACACCTATGCACGGATCAACTCCCTTTTGAGCAATGCCGGAACATGGAACTCAGACAAGGCACCCGCCCTTCTCGAACCCCAGGAAAAAGCAGTAATTCGCTGCCTGCACGATCTCCCATCCATTATTCAGGCGGCAGGAGCGGCCTATAGTCCGGCGCTTATTGCCAATTTTGTGTATGATCTGGTGAAGACCTATAACCGTTTTTACCATGATCTTCCGGTACTAAAAGAAGAAGATGCGGAAAAAAGGGAATTCCGTTTGTTGTTGAGCAAAGCCACTTCCGAAGCCATGGCAGCATGTTTTGATATGTTGGGGATACCTCGGGTTGAAAAAATGTAGGGAAGTATGGAGGACTTGGTGATGAGGAGATGAGGGGTTGAGGAGATGAGGGGCTAAATGGTCCGTCACACAGAGCGAAGCCGAAGTGCGACGGAAAGAGCAGAAATTTCAGATTCTAAGGGCATTAGATTATGACGATACCTGGTACTGAGAAGCATGTAGCGACGTCCATTTATGGCGTCGCAGATGGAGCAAAAATTTCTTAAGAAAAATGTATATATAAGCGGTAAAGCCTATTCTATGAAACCCCTTTTATTCAGCCTGTTGATCTTTTTAAGTTTGTCCGTATGGGCCCAACCCGATAAACGAGAAATAACGATTCGTCAGCAATTAGCCGGGTTGTGGCAGTTGGATATTAGTGAGGATTCTTCAGTCTGGGAAAATGACTGGTTTAACGTTCCTTTTGTCCAGTTTCTGGAAGGTGACCGATTAGCAATAATTAGTGGCGGTTCACTCATAGTTGGCATTTACGATATCGCATTTTCATCGAGGGACACTTTTTTGTTGACTGATAATTTTCAGGCAAAAATTAAATCATCCAGGATCAATGGAAATTGGAAGGTAAATGAAATCCGTATTGACGAGCCCGAAGGACATACGGATAAACTCATCAGGATTGGGGTTTCCATACCACTGCCAATTGATCTTTCAAACTCCTATGATTACGAATTAGATGGAACTTGGACCATTTACCCGCCATTATCTGCACTTCCCGAGGGAGATCTCGAATTAAATGAGGACTTCAGATTCAAATGGGACAGTCTGGGCACCGGAACCTGGAACTTAGATTCTATACAGGCCAGAATCCATTTTCAAACACCTTCAGGGTTGTTTGTGTATGATATTCTGAAAGTAAGCCATTTGGTTTTGGTATTGAGGCCTCAGCATTCCAAGAATCCGGATTCAGTTGTAACATTTGGCACTATTGTAAATAATCCAATAGATGAGGAAAAATCTCGCATTCAAGACAGTGTCAGGGCAGCCGACAGTTTGGCAGCGGCTTTCCAATTAATGAATGCGATAATGGCTGCGGAACTTATGGTAGACCCATCAAAATTCGGGAGGGAATTTATGGGAAGTTGGGAAGCTTTTGTAGCCAATTCACCCGAGACGCAAGCATTCACGCTTATTTGGAACGAAGACGGAACCTTGATCCTGAAAAAAGGGAAAAAAGATAAAAAATACACCTGGGAGTTAATTTCCGTGGAGGAAGAGTTTGTTAGACTAAAACTCACCCGCTCGGGCAAAGAAGAACTCAGCCTGATGGTATTTTTCGCGGATCATGTCCACCATGAAATCACCCTGATCGACCCCTTTACCGGAAAACTAGAAAGTTTTCTTCTGCGGCGGTCGCAATAATCGTCTTTGGGTCTGCCTTTTTCTGGTCTGAAGTTGCCGTCCTCAAATCCAAAAGTCTCACCAACTCACCATCTGAAGTTTATACTAAGTCCGTCGTACTTCGGCTTCGCTCCACCTTCGCTTCGTACCTCAGCTTCGGCGGACGCGGTCAGCTGTCAGCGGACACCCCCTCACCTCATCTCCTCATCTCCTCATCTCCTCATCTCCTCACCCCCTCACCTTGTCCGCCGAAGCTCGGCTACGTTCATCGGGGATAAACCAATCTTGCCGAGCGAAGGCGGACCTACTTTCAATCCTCCCTAATTTTAACTACTATTGCCTATGCGCCTGCTAACCGCCCTTATTATGCTCCTGCTCTGCCTCAGCTCCTGCCAGCAGCGCTATTGGCATGTAAAGCGGTTCAAGGTGGATAAGACGCCGACTGTCGGCATCAGGGAAAAAGAAAAACTTCAGGCAGATTCCACTGTGTTGCTGAGCTATTATGACTCGGGCGTATGTGCCTCTTCCGGACTTACCGAAAAGCCGGAAGAACTTTGTGAAGACAACACTTCCTTCATTCCCAGGGACAACGGCTCTAAGTATGAGAATAATACATTCCCTGCCCCGAGACCCAAATTGAAGACTTTTATAGAAAAGGCGCATCCGAAATTTTTTCGGGATAAAAATTCGGCTTTTGATCCACTGACAACCGAGGAGATCCTGTTAATTCTGGCCATTTATCTCATTGTATTTATGGCTATTGGAGTCCTGGTTGGACTGTTTGCCTATTTTATTTTCTTTTGGTTATTCATACAGCTACTTTTTGGATCAATTACTTATCTCTTACTTTTATTGTTGCTCATTTTAGTTCTTGTTGTCATTCAACTAATCCTCACTTATTTTATTGCCCGAACGATGATCAGAAAAAAGCTGCAAAAAGACCTGACTGATTTTGAACTTCTTTCCTATTTCTTTGTCTTTCTGGCGGTTTTGGCTGCTGTTGGGTATATTTCAAATTTAACCGGATCAATTATAGGTAGTGGGTTCTTGCTGATAGCCCTTATATTGGCTATCATTTATGTAATTCTATATTGAAATAGGAAGCTGAACTTATGCCACGTCATCTTGGTTTTTATCTGCTCATTATTCTTTGCCTCAGCTCCTGTCACCAACGCTATTGGCATGTAAAAAAGGTAAAAACAGATAAAAACAGATCCATACAAAAGGAAAAATCGTCTCCTGAGAAGGAGTCGGAAACACGGACTATTTTTCCCTTTGATTCTTTACCGGAAGCTCAAATCCATACTGATAATAAACCAAATATAAAGGCGCCAGAACCTGAAACGAATCCCCAAATCATTCCAGATAAAACAGAAAAACCGGAAGCCTTGCCTTCTTTAAGATCATTTAAGGACCTGTTGCCCGATCGGGAGGAAAATGTCTCCAATGACGAACCACTGNNTACTTATGGTTTTGGTTCCTGGTAACTCCCGCTACAATTTCTCTTTTACTTGGTTTGTCTTTGGGCCTTACCATTTTGGCTTTTGTGGGAAGCTTTCTCATTGGAAAAAAGTGGATCAACAAAAAACTCGATCGGAAACTTATATGGGATGACCTGCTTGGTGACTTCTTTTTTGCCATATTGATTTACATTCTGACTTTGGCTCTGTTTGTATTATTTATCTATCTGAGTATTTATTCGGTCGCTGTTGTTATGATTATCTTACCTTATCTCCTGGCTCTTTTAGCTGTTCTCTATATTATATGGTGGAAATGAAAAATGAGACTAAGCCAAAACTTATGTCCCGCAAAAAACTCATCGTCCTCACCGGTGCGGGTATCAGTGCTGAAAGCGGGCTAAAGACCTTTCGCGATGCCGACGGACTCTGGGAAGGGCATTCAATTTACGATGTGGCCACACCGGAGGCTTTTGCACGAAACCCGGATCTGGTCCATGATTTTTATAACCAGCGGCGCAAACAATTGCTGGAGGTTCAGCCCAATAAAGCCCATCAGTTATTGGCCCAACTCGAAGAACTATTTGACGTCCATATCATCACCCAAAATGTCGACGACCTGC
>DQHT01000036.1 GCA_003531115.1 Bacteroidota bacterium
GAATATTCGGCCGACGCTTTTAAAACCAACCCGGATGCAGATGGGTCGGACCTGGTAAAAAAGATGCCCGGGATCACCACCAAAGACGGTAAAATTCAGGCTCAGGGTGAAGATGTGCAGAAGGTGACCATTGACGGACAGGAATTTTTTGGGGAGGATGCTATGTTGGCGCTCAAAAATTTGCCTGCTGAGATCATTGATAAGGTTCAGGTTTATGATAAACTCAGCGACCAGTCGCAGTTTACGGGTTACAACGACGGCAATACCGTAAAAACCATCAATATCGTAACAAAAACAGGGAAAACTGACGGGCAATTCGGAAAAGTTTATGCCGGATATGGAACAGATGACCACTACAACGCCGGGTTTAATGCCAATATTTTTAATGGCAAACAGCGGCTTACCTTTATTGGTTTGTCGAATGATATTAACCTGCAGAATTTTGCCAACGACGACCTTCTTGGGGCTCTTTCGGTACCCAAAGGAGGAAACAGAGGAAGCCGCCGTTATGGTCCCCAAACCGGTACCAATCCTTCCGATTTTTTGGTTGGAGAGCAGGGGGGTATTAACACCGCCCATTCATTAGGGGTGAATTATATTGATATGTGGGGGAAAAAGCTCAAGGTAAATGCGAGCTACTTTGTAAACGGACTGGAGAACCGAACAAATCAGAACCTTCAAAGGGCTTATTACCTGAGTGAGGCAGGAAACCAAAATTATGATGAGACGAATCTGAGCCATTCAAACAATATCAGCCACCGTGTTAATTTGCGTATGGAGTATACACTTGACTCGAACAACTCCATTATCTATACCCCGCGAATAAGTTTTCAGGGTAATTTGACTTCCACCAAGCTCTTTGGGGTGAACCGGCTTAACACCCAATTGCTGAGCAGCACGGTGAATGAAACGTTCAGGGAACGCAGCGGATTTAGTTATGGGCATGAACTTTTGTTTCGGCATAAGTTTAAAAAGGAAGGCCGGACCATCAGTTTGGGACTCAACAACAGCATGAACGCGTCACGTGGAAACAGTAGTTTGTATGCCGAAAACCACTTTAGCACCAACGGAACAGATTCGGTGTACATCCTCGATCAGCAAACAGTATCAGAGGGACTAAACAGCAACATGGGAATCAGGTTGATGTATACAGAGTCGCTGGCAAAGTTCGGACAGTTGAATATCACCTATTCACCTTCCCGGAGCAGAAGTTTGGATGAAATGGATACCCGTTCCCTGGATTCAACAAGCGGTTGGTACCAGAACTACGACAGCCTCTTATCCAATAACCTGAAAAGTTATACCGATGTGCAGCAACTCGGCACCGGACTTCGCTTTAGTCGGAAAAAGCTGATGTTTTTTGCGATGCTGAACGTACAATACAGTCACTTGTACGCCGAGCAAAAAGTACCCTCAGCCTTTGTGGTCGACAAACAATTTAACGCCATTCTTCCCTTTTCCTTTGTTCGTTATGAATTCAGCAAGGGCAATCAGATCCGTTTGTTTTACCGCAGCAGCACCAGTCTTCCGCGTGCCTCTCAATTGCAGGGCGGGGTCGACAACAGCAACCCCTTGTTGTTGACACAGGGAAATCCGGATCTTGACCAATCCTATGCCCACCGACTTGGCTTACGGATCAACCGTACCAATGTAGCCAAAGGGCGCACCTTGTTTGTATCCATCAATGGCAATTACCAGAACAATTATATCGCGGGAAGTTCGACCATTGCCCGAAATGACACGACAATAAACGGGATCTTCCTGGCCCGTGGAACCCAATTGAACAAACCGGTAAACCTTGATGGATTTTGGAATGCGAGCATTTTTAGCAGTTTTGCCATGCCGATCAAGCCTATAAAATGCAATTTGAATCTGAACCTTAACCTCAATCGCAGTCAAACACCGGGATTAATTAATGAGGTCCTCAATTATACCCAGGCAACCGCCCTGAATCTGAGTTTGGTATTGAGCAGCAATATTTCTGAAAAGATCGATTTTAGTTTCAGCTATGCCGCCGACCTGAACCAGGTTAGAAATACCTTCCAGCCCCAATTGAATAACGACTACCTATTGCATGCCGCTGCGGCAGGATTTAGCTGGATGCACAAAAAGGGCTTCCTGGCCACAACACAGGCCAGTTACATTTCCTACATCGGATTGGGCGATGTTTTTAACAGCGATTACCTGATCTGGAATGCGGCGGTAGGCTATAAATTCCTTAAAAATGACAGAGGAGATATCCGCTTAAGCGTGTTTGATATTCTGGGTCAAAACAATACCCTCACCCGCAATGTCAATGAAATGTATGTGGAAGACATCCAGAATGTTGTATTGCAGAGGTACTTTATGCTCACCTTCACCTATACCTTCCGGAATTTTAACGCCGTGAAGCCTTCTCGATAAACAGCAGGGTATTGTAATAGCGCCAGAGCCGTTTTTGAACATCGTAGGGCCGCACCTGGTAATTGTTTTCATTGCCCGGAGCGATATAATTGCTCAGATAAATTTCGTATTGATGGTAATCTCCCTGAACCATGCTGTGAACGATGGTGAGGCTGAAGGGTTCATTGAGTCCGAAAGCCGGCTGCCGCAGGTTGTCTATACGAAATGTGCTGTCGTTTAACCAGGCACCTACCCGGGGTTTTTCACAGGCAAGCACCAGCCATTCACTCAACTTTTTCATGGTGCTGTCCTGATGCTCTTTGGAATACATAAACAGGTAGCTGCTCAGGTTATTTTCGATCACTTTGGCGCTGAACAAATACATGGTATTGGCCCGCTGGTCATCGCTATAATACTTTACCTGCAGCACCCCGTCAATAATATCCTGTATCTCTTCCATTAAATTGCGGAATATCCCCATTCGTTGATTGAGCAAATTGAAAGCCGGCTCTTCATTTTCAAAGCGGAATCGGATCAGTTTTCCCCTCTTGTCGCTTTCCACGATCTCCATCGACATGAAATAGGTACTCCCGGTATATGTTGGTAGAAAAATACCCGCCATAGCATAACTCTGGCTGTCATTTATTAATTCGAGCGCTTTATCCCCGGCACCCCGAAATGCCTTTTCTATTCCTGATTCCAGTTTTTTCATAGAGGCAGAATACCAGACTTCAAGATAGGGATCGGCTTCATCGGTATGAAAAATCACCAAATCAGGAAAGTTTTTTGCTGCGGGTTGGGCAAAAGCAGAGGATAAAGAACCCAAAAGGAGGAATAAGCCAATACAAATTCGCATATGCAAGAATAAGGAACTTTATAGGGATGAAAAACAGGAAAGAGAGGTTGCATCAGAGGCTTCGTCAATTGAAAACAGAAAAGTATGAATTCAATATACTTTCCATGCAGCGAATCTCCTTTCACAGCGTCACCTTTGTCATATGAAAAAAGCACTACTATTCGGTTCTGCCCTGGCCGTGATCCTTTTGGGCATGTCATTCGAAAGCATAGAACGGGTTGAAGCTGTTTATAACCGTACAGCTGCACCGGCCGGACATACCGGTTCTCCCGGCGACGGAAAAATTTGTACCGCTTGTCATCTTGGTGCAGCGGCAGCTGTAAAAACAGGGATTATCACCACGGATATTCCTGCTCAAGGTTATATTCCAGGAAACACCTATACCATTACCGTAACCCTGAACAATCCGGGCACTACACGGTTTGGATTTCAGCTCTCACCTCAGAATCCCGCCGGAACCATGTTGGGTACCTGGGGACCATCTACCGCAGAAACGCAGGTTATCAATGGAAAATACGCCACACATAAACTTGTGGGCACCAACGGAACCGACAGCAAAGTATGGACCCTCCAATGGACCGCCCCGGTGGCCGGAACTGGTGATGTAACTTTTTACGGTGCATTCAATATCTCCAATGCTGATAACACCACAACGGGTGATGTGATATGGAAAACCTCACATACTGTTCCCGAACAAACCAGCGGACTGGAGATCGCCAGCATACTGGAGATCGATGCCTTTGTTGATGGAAGCAATCATTTGCAGGTTCGATTGGAGGATACAGAAACAAGCGGAGCAACTATCCGATTAGTGGATATGAATGGGAAACAAGTTGCCAACTGGTCAGATGTAGGCTTGATCGATGGAAGCTGGAATGCTGAATTGCCGCAAATGAGTGCCGGAATTTACCTTGTTCAGGTTCAAGCTGGTAATAAAGTAGGGAGCAGGAAGATAGCTGTTTTTTAGGTTCTTCCCCACTCTTTGGGGCTTGGAGCTTTATTTCTTTACTTCAAAGTATACCCGCATTTTTTCGCTGTGAGTGCGTACTTTTAACCAAGACTCGAGCTTCAGACGATCCTGGTATTTTAAACCTTCGGACATTTGAATGATAACCACACTCAGACTATCATTCACTTGTCCTTTTATATCCTCGCTGGTCATGTTGCCGATTGACAGGTAGGTGGCCTTATAACCCTGAGCCTGAATTTCCTTAAGAATGTCAGCGGCAGGATAATCGCTGCTTTTCAGGTGTTCCATTTCCCTATAGGCTTTTCTCAGAAGGCTGTCTTTTTTGAGCACCTCCTTCTCTTTCTTGTCAAGAATTGCCTGAATAAGCGTTAAGTCAGCAGCAGGTGACTCCGGTTGAAAATATCCTTGTCCCTGTTTGATGATGAGGGTCGACCCGCCTAAGCGGTAATGAGGCAATTGGCGATGGATATGGATAAGTTCGCTGCTATCGATCTGGGCGCCAATCAATAAGACCTCGATCTTATTGCTCGTAAATGAAATTCTCTTTTGCCCTACGGCGGTGGCTTCAAAATTTAGTTCCTGTTTGATAAAAGTCTCGGCCCTGTTTTCAAAAATGGTTCGTAATACCAACTTATAGGCAATATAAACACTGGGTATGATGGTAATGGCGACAATGATGGTTATAGATGTTTTTACTCTTTTGGCCAGGTGTTCATCCACAAACTGGAACTTTTTAAAGCGGAGGTACCTCACGATCAGGATGGTAGCCAAGCAGATAAAAACCGAATTGATAAAAAACAGGTAAGTGGCACCGAAGAAAAAGGACATTTGTCCGGTTGCCAGTCCGTAACCCGCCGTACAAAGAGGAGGGATCAGTGCCGTTGCAATGGCCACACCCGGAATCACGTTGCCTTTTTCTTTACTGGAGGTGGCAATAATACCCGCCAATCCCCCAAAAAAGCCGATCAATACATCCCAGGTGGTGGGCATGGTTCGGGCCAGCAATTCGGAATGGGCGAATTTGAGTGGGGTGAGCAAAAAGTAAAGGCAGGCGGTGGCAATACTCATCACCATGGCCACAGCAATGTGGATGACGGATTTTTTGATCAATGCAAAATCGTAAATACCCACGCCGAGACCAAGTCCGACTATAGGACCCATGATCGGAGAAATAAGCATGGCCCCGATGATCACCGCTGCCGAATTGACGTTCAGTCCAATGCTGGCAATGAGGATGGCAAAGATGAGGATCCATAAATTACTCCCCCGAAACTCCACATTAGCACGGATGGAGGCCACAACCTCTTCTTCCCGGCTTTTATACGTCTCGAGATCAAATAAACCACGCAGCCAGGATAAGCCTTTTCGTTTCATTCCAGCAAATTACAAAGACCGGCATTTGTACCCTAACTAAAATTTTAAAACTATTCCTTAACCCGATTTAAGCCCATTGCCCGTATCATCCAATTCGGCAGAGGTTTGGGGTTTCCCTTGTCTTTAAGACGGATATACCAGCCCCATTTTTTCATAACGGGGACGCGGTGGGTTTGTACAAATTCGATCCAGGTTCCGTCCGGGTCTTCGATATAGGAGAAACGTCCCGCAGCCTCGCCCATGTCGAAGGAGTTGGCGCTGTCGACCGTAAAGGGGTAGCCCAGAGGCTCCAGACGATTTTTAAGTTCATCCATATCCACGGTATCAAAACATACATGAATATAGCCCAGATCTCCCCAGAAGCGGTTTTCAAAGATCTTTTTGGGTTTGCGGTCGAGCACCTGGATGAGTTCTACCTCGACATGTCCGAGTAGTTTGCTGAATGCCCCTACATTCTTTTGGGCTTTTTTAAGCAATACACGGCGGAATTGGTTGCTGCTGTTCAGATCGTCGAAGGTTCCTGTTTTGTCGTATACCTGCTGGTCGAAGCCTAGTCCCTGTGTATAAAGCGGCAATGCCTTATCGATATCGCTTACGCCAATGATCACACCACTAACGCCACCGGTTTGCGCTTTCGGGTCTTTAAACCAGGAATCGCCAGGTACCACCTGAAAGGGGTTTCCCCAGGGGTCAGTGATCCAAAAAGTGTCGTTTCCGGCCGGATCTTTTTTTAGCTCCGACATGCCTGTGGTTCCTTTTTCTTTCAAGGTTTTATGGACCAGCGCCACATTTTGGGCCTTCATTTTTACCACGTTCATGCCCAGATCACCAATTTGAGGAACAAAGGCTGCGGCTTCGGGAGTACGGCTTTTAAAGCTCCATATCTCGAATCCGCCGCCACCGTTCATGTTCAGGGCCAAAACCGCCTGGCGGGTATGTACCTCGCCACCCGTGTAGCGAGTCATCAATGGGGCAGGGGCCGCGTCGTCGAATACCGGCACATCCATACCAAAAGTNNTTCCAGTTGGCGTATACATCGGCACAACCAATTCCAACCTGCTGTATACCAGTTATTACTTCACTCATCCGTTTGCTTTTATTGAAGATGCAATTTTATAGTAGAGGGCGGGAATGTATTTATAGAACCAATACAGGATCAGTTCTTTTTGTCCCACCAGAATTTTACGTTTTTTCCCGGCCACTCCTTTCAGGATGATCCGTGCACATTTATCGGCCGGCATTCCTTCTTCCTGGGCTTTGTCCATTAGCAGATGTTGGCTGCCATCCCCATGCAGGGCATTCACCGATATTTTGCTTTGGATACGCCCCGGGAATACCAGGGAAATATGCGGGTGTTTATTTTCCACCTGCCAACTTTCAAAATAACCTTTGAGCGCATGTTTACTGGCAGCGTAGGTGGTTCTCAGCGGGAAGCCAAACAAACCACTCAGGCTCGAAAGAATGACCATGCGGGCATCCTCCGAAAACAGCGGGTACAAGGCCTTGCTGAGGGCTACAGGGGCAAAATAATTTACCTCCATGATTTGCCTTTCTACCTCTTCTATGGCGTCTAACACTTCGGAGCGCTGGGAGATCCCTGCATTATTAAAAAACACGTCGACCTTCCATTTCCTGAGCTGAATTTCTTCGATGAGGTTATGTACCTGCGTTTTATTGGTAACATCCACCTCCACACAAAGCACTTCTTTAGCTCCTTGTTTGGAACAAAGATCCGCCACCCGTTCCAGCTCCTTCAACCTGCGCGCCGCGA
>DQHT01000138.1 GCA_003531115.1 Bacteroidota bacterium
GATTACGGAAGTAGCAAAGTCAAAGGATACAATCGTGTGAACGGAAAGTACCAATGGGGTTGCTAAACCTGCAAGAATCAACGAAACTGATTCGTAACGCATCCATGTCTTCGCAGCTCCATCCCATCCAAAAGAGAGCGCACCGTAAATGGTTTTTCTCAAACCGGTAGCTCTGTCACGGATGGTTGCAAAATCAGGAATCAAACCGATGTACCAGAATACCAGTGAAACTGAGAAGTAGGTAGAGATCGCAAAAACGTCCCAAAGAAGCGGAGAGTTAAAGTNNCAAGCCCAACCTACTGTTTTGTTTAGACCCCACATACCGATCCCTTCCCAGAGAGTCGCCAGTAGAGCGATAGATCCTAATGCCAATACACCGGCTGCGGTTAGGAAAGCAAGAAACCAAGCCTTGGATGGTTTCCCTTCCACCTGACGGGACACATCATGTGTCACATCATGGTAGGTTTTACCTCCGGTAACTAACGGCTGGCGTACGGATGAAGTAACCTGCATAGTTTATAAAATTATGATTACGCTTCGTTTTTCTCTTTATTTCTGATCTTGGTAAAGTACCAAACGTTAGGGCTAACGTTGATCTCTTCCAACACGTGGTAAGCACGCTCTTCTCCTACTTCCTTAAGGGCTGAAGTATTCTCTTCAATCTTCAGAAGTTTAGAGACCTTGCTGCTTGGATCATTCATATCTCCGAAGACCAAAGCATCAGTAGGACAAGCCACGGCACAGGCAACATTTACCTCACCATCCTGAAGCTTACGCTTCTCCCGCTTGGCTGTCAGCTTACCAGCCTGAATTCGCTGTACGCACATGGAGCATTTTTCCATTACCCCACGGGTACGAACGGTTACATCAGGGTTGATGACCATTTTACCCAGGTCGTTGTTCATGTAATAATTGAAATTGTCGTTGTCGTTATAACGGAACCAGTTAAAGCGGCGCACTTTGTAAGGACAGTTGTTCGCGCAATATTTGGTACCGATACAGCGGTTATAGGTCATTTGGTTCAGTCCGTCGCTGCTGTGCGTGGTAGCGAGTACCGGACAAACCGTTTCGCAGGGTGCACTTTCACAATGCTGACACATCATTGGCTGATGAACGGCTTTTACGTTTTCGTGGTCGGCCATTACATCGTAATCGTCTTCTTTGGTTACGTATGCATTTGCTTCATTGCGGAATGCATAATAACGGTCGATACGGATCCAGTGCATTTCACGTCTTCTTCTTACCTCTTCACGTCCAACAACAGGAACATTGTTTTCAAGCGAACAGGCAATAACGCAGGCAGAACATCCGGTACAGGCGTTCATGTCGATAGCCAGTCCCCATTTATGTCCTTTGTAATCGAACTCTTTCCAGAGGTTGAATAACTTTTTATCCTCCGTACGTTGAATAGCCAGTTTATCGTCGTTGCCTACCGCCGGGTTTTTAGCAAACTGGGCAAGAGAAGCTTCACGAACGATATCCCTTCCTTCTATGGAATGGTGGGTTTGGGTTTGAGCCAGTTCATAAGAACCCGCTATTTTTTCAACGGTAACATCGGATACATAATAAGAAGGCGTTCCGTTTTGGGTACCTACAAATGGGAATGCATCCACACCGATGGTATCTTTTACTCCCTGTGTACGTCCATAACCCAAAGCAATGGCAAAGGTGTTACGAACCTGTCCGGGTTGAATAAGTACCGGTACACTTTCAAGGGTATAGCTGCCATTGCTCACTTTTACAAGGTCGCCCTGTTCAAGGCCCAACTCCGTGGCAGTGATCTTGGATATGGCCAGGTAATTATCCCAGGTTACTTTCGATACCGGATCGGGTAATTCGTGCAACCAGGGGTTATTTCCATCCGATCCATCTCCCATACCTACTTTGGTATAGAGGATCAGGTCGTTTTTCCCTTCAGTCGTGTTGATCTTCGAAACCAGGTCGCTTGCCAGCACATTGTTGGAAGGAACCTGAACACCCAGTTCGGGCAATTCAAAAACCCCGTCATGCAAGGAGGTGTTCCACCATGTATCGAAGCTGCCTGATCCGGCCTGAGGGAAGATATTCGCCTGAACGTAGTTACGGATATAGGTATAATAATCGAAAGCGTTATTGGCGATCGCCGGGTTGTTTGACCAGATAGCCAGGCTATTCTCAGCCTGACGGGTTTCAAATACCGGAGAGATCGTAGGCTGGGTAAAAGAATATTTACCACGGCTGATCTCGGTGAGGTTCCAGCTTTCGAGGAAATGCAGGTCAGGAGCCACATAATGACAGATCATTGCCGTTTCATCCTGGTAGTAGGCGGTTGAAACACGAAGGCTAACATTTTCCAGAGTCGTTTTCAACTTGCTTCCTGCAGCCGTATCAAATACCGGGTTGCAATTGTAAAAGATCACTGCACCCAATGAGCCGGCTTCTTTGGTAAAATCGGCAAATGACTGGTCGCCACCACGTTTTTGGTAGTAATTGTCCAGGTCTATGGTTGTGCCATAATTACCCAACATCAGGTTAATCTGGTTAACCAGCGACTGAATATAAGGATCGTTGGAACCGCTGATAATGAGCGATTTTCCTTTGGCGTTTAAAAGTGTTTTTGCTGTTTCTTCGATGCCGTTTCCGATCACTTCGAATTTAGTTGGCGTGGCCAGTTGTGTCATCCCCATTCCTTTCGCAAGGGCATTATAAAGGGACATCATGGCTTTTCCTTCCTGGGCAGGACGGATCGGGAAACGGTAATCGGCATTGGTACCGGTAAGCGACATATTTCCTTCGAATTGGATATGACGCGACATCATCGGATTTTCCTTGGTAGGGATCCGTTTGGCAGTATATTCTTTGGTGTATTGAAGGGTATTGAGCCAGGTACCGAGGAAATCAGCGCCAAAACTTACCACCACTTCGGCATTTCCGAAACGGTAAGTTGGGATCACTGCCTTTCCAAAGCACATTTCATTGGCCGCATAAATACCATCGTAGCTTATTCCTTCATATACCACATGTTTGGTGGTGGGATAAGCGTTTTTGAATTCATTGATGATGGATTGGGTTACCGGACTGCTAACAGGACCACTCACCAGGCGGATGGCTCCACCTTTGGCATTTACTTCCTGCAGTTTGGCTTTGATCTCTCCATCTACAACCGCCCATTTGCTTCGTTCTCCATTTTTTAATGGAAGAGGCAAACGTTTGCTATCGTACAAGGTAACCAAACTGGCTTGTCCGGCTGCATCAAGTCCGCCCTGGGTAAGGCCGGATTTTGCATTTCCTTCTAATTTGATCGGACGTCCTTCGCGGGTTTTAACCACTACTGGCGTGTTCTTAAAGGTCGACGCGTAGTAGTTGGGAATCCCGGGAATAATCTCTTCGGGTTGAACCACGTAGGGGATCACGTTTTTGATCGGAGCCTTGTTACAGGCAGCCAATGCAACGGCCGATACGCTGAAACCAAAATATTTCAGGAAGTCGCGGCGATTGGATGAAAGGTTCAGGTCACTTTCGCTCAAAACCTCATCCAGAGGCAATCCCTCTGCAAATTCATTTTTGGAAAGTTGAACGAATTCCGGATCTCTATTGAGTTCCTCAGTTCCTTTCCAGTATTGGGTTTTATTTTCCATCAGTTGTCTTGCTGATATTCGTTAGAGGATTCAGATTAATTAATAATGGCATTTTCCACATTCCAGTCCGCCGTTGTGGGCTACAGTAATGCTGCGTTTTCCGCGTTTTTCCAGATCGGCATGGAGTTGTTCATAGTAGTCGTTATTGGCGATATCTACTTTTGACTCCCGGTGGCAGTTCACGCACCAGCCCATTTGCAGGCTGCTGTGCTGCTCAACTTTATCCATGGTTTCAATCGGACCGTGGCAGGCCTGGCATTCTACCTTACCCACACTAACGTGCTGGGCATGGTTAAAATAGGCGTGATCGGGAAGGTTATGGATACGGATCCATTTGATGGGTACATTGTTTTTGTATGCGTCGCGTACCTTCTGAATTTCAGGCGATACTTTTCCATCATATTTTTGATTGGCATCAATATAGGAGTGGCAATTCATACAGGTACTTACAGCAGGAACACTGGCCTGTTTGCTTACCTCTACACTGGAGTGGCAATATTTGCAATCGATCTCGTGATCGCCGGCGTGAATTTTATGTGAAAACTGGATAGGCTGGGTTGGAGCATATCCTTGCTGAACACCAATTTCGGTATTGGCATAAGCAAAGAACCAACCTCCAAAGGCGAGTGTAAACACCGTGATCACTACCATAGAGGCAATGGTCGGGTTTAGTGAACGCATCCATGGACTGAATTTGCTGTTGTACCAGCTTGGCTCTTCTTCAGCCGCTCTTTCCGGAAACTTCCTCGCGAGCAATTCTTTCAGGTAGCTGTTGATTCGTGCCAATAATAAGGCGGCTACAAAAAGTATACAGGCAAGTATGACCAATACAGTGGTATATCCGGAGCCTGAATTCCCGTTGCCCGAAGCCGGTGCAGTTGCGGTAGTTTCACCTCCGGCAGTTGCAGGAGTCTCTGCTACCGGAGCTTTCGACCCTTCCTCTTTAATATAAGCCAGGATGTCTTTGATATCCTGATCCTGCAGGTTTTCGAAGGGATTCATCGCCAGGCTGTTGTATTCTTTAAACAACTTTACGGCGTATGGATCTCCCGATTTAATTACTTCTCCTGAGTTGCGTACCCATTTGATCAACCAGGCTTCATCGCGCCGCGTATGTACATCCTTCAATGCCGGACCGACCAGTTTTTTATCGATCGCGTGACAGGACACACATTGGCTTTCAAAAAGGGCTTTTCCGTTTTCCAGGTTCTGTGCAGCGGAAGGCACAAAGGTTGATACGATGATCCCCATTACCAGGAATGACCGTATAATGGATTGAACAGGTTTTTCGAGCATTGCTGAGCTAAATCTTTTGTTCATTATTTTCTTGCTGCAAAGGGCATGGTTTCCCCTTGAATCGCGGCAAAGATATATAGCTTTTGCTAAGTTGGATAAAAAATCCCCCAACAAAACCCTAATTTAAAATTATTCAAAATAAGGAGCCTTAGTGTCTGATTGTCAGCAGATAACAAACGTCATTTTTCCATCGCAATGAAGGTCAATCAGGGCTTATCCACAAAATTCAGACTCAGCTGATTTTGAGGTCGTCGAGTGCTTCGTAAACAGAATTGTTGCTGATAAATTCAGGAACGATCTGTTTCATCTTCAATACGATCTCTTCATTGTCTTCCCGGGCGAGCATGGTGATAAGTTCGCCAATGACATCCGACACCACGCCATATTCAAAAGGTTTGATCTTGGCTATGGTAATTTTCGGATGATGGGTAGGTGTCGTATTCTCGGCATCGCTGAGCAGTTCTTCGGCAATTTTTTCACCCGGTCTCAATCCGATGTATTCGATCTGTATATCCTTGCCCAGGCTCAATCCGCTCAGCTTGATCATCTTTTTGGCGAGGTCAACAATACGCACGGGTTGTCCCATGTCAAAGAGGTAGATCTCTCCCCCATTTCCCATATTGCCTGCCTCAAGCACCAATTGGCAGGCCTCCGGAATGGTCATAAAATAGCGGGTGATTTCGGGGTGGGTAACCGTAATAGGGCCGCCTTCAGCGATCTGTTTTTTGAAATAAGGGATAACAGAACCGTTTGAACCCAATACGTTACCAAAGCGGGTAGTAATAAACTTGGTATTGGAATTAAAAGCCGAATAGTTCAGCGACTGAACATAGATCTCGGCCACTCGTTTGCTGGCTCCCATTACATTGGTTGGGTTTACAGCCTTGTCGGTAGAGACCATCACAAAACGTTCCGTGTTAAATTCAACGGCTGTATCAGCAAGGATCTTTGTTCCAAACACATTGGTGGCCACAGCAGCTGTCGGGTTATTTTCCATCAGCGGAACATGTTTATAGGCTGCTGCATGGAATACCACATTGGGCCGGTATCTTTCGAAGATGCGACGGAGTTTGTTGACATTTTTGATATCGCCCACACAAATTTCAAAACAACTTAATGCCGCCTTATTATGCCGGAATTTTTCAAAAAGTTCCTGCTCCAACTCATACAATGGCGTTTCTGCCTGATCGAGAAGGATAATCTTCTTGGGGTAAAAGGAAAGTACCTGCCTGGCTATCTCGCTTCCAATAGATCCTGCTGCCCCTGTAACAAGTACAACCTTACCGCGCAGGTTCCGGCTCATGCTGGCCGTATCCAGTTCGATCTGGTCGCGTTCGAGCAGGTCTTCGATATTTACTTTTTTGATCTGGCGGTAGTTCAGCTCTCCATTGATCCAACGTTCCACCGGAGGAACATTTTTTACCTTGATATCATAACTCAGGCAGGTTTCAATGATATCGCGTTTTCTGGATTTGGAAATATTTTGAATGGAAAGGACCAATTCATCGACCTTGTTGCGCTCAATAACAGTCTTTAAGTCAGTCCCAGGAAAAATAGGAACTCCGTCTATCCGTTTGCCCGCCTTTTCATGGCTATCGTCAACAAAAGCGATCACTTTATAATTGATCTTATTGTCCTGGTCCAGGGTTCTTTTGGTAATCAGGCCGGATTGTCCGGCACCATAAATAACCACCTGGGTCTTTTTGGGCGATTCGCTGCGTATTTGCTGATAGAGGATTTTGTAGGTAAGGCGGCTTGAGGTCATGGCCATCATACAGATCAGGTAATCGATTATAATGATGGATGAAGGCACCATCACCTCATCTGATGCCACAAAGTTGACCAGGTTACAGGCGATAAGAAAAAGGGTTCCCGAAGTTAAGGCAATAAATATACGTACCGCGTCCTGTGTGCCCGTATACCGAACGATACCCGAATACGTTTTGGTAAGGTAAAAGCTGATCAGGCGTATCCCAAAAACAAGAGGTGCCAGTTTAATAGCCTGCTGGATCTCGTCGGACCCCAACTGAAAATTGAAACGCAGGATATAGGCCATAAAGAAGGCCGCCATACAAATGATCAGATCAATTGCAAGGACCAGCCAACGGGGTGCATGGCTTTTTGAAAAGGAGAATAGTTTATCCCAGTTCACGTGTTCGTCCGACAAATTTAGGTGTACGCAAAGAATCTAACAATGCCAATTTTCTTTCATCTTTTAAAGGAGCCACAAATTGCTCCGGTATATTGATCAGTACCGAAGTATCTAAGGTATGAATTTTTACGGCAATTCGTTTTTCCCCGCGGAAAGAAATCAACTCACCCAGGGTGCCCATCAATGGCCCGGCTATCACTTCTACAGGAGTGCCCGGGGTAAAGTCTTCCATGGTAATCTCAATATCAGTGGATTCCATCAACAACCTGCGAATGGTTTCGATCTGAAAATCAGGGATGGAAGCAGCCGTGCCGCCAAAAGAAATAAATTTAACCACCCCGTGGGTATTAAGTACTGGATAATAGTGGGCTTCGCTGATATGGACAAAAAGATAAGAACGGAACAAAGGCTCCTCTACCCATTTTTTTCTATCGCTCCATTGTTTTAAGCGTTTTTGAACGGGTAAATAATGATCAATACCCTGTTGCTCCAGTCGAATGCTCACTTTTTTCTCAGCCTTGGGAGCTGTATACACTGCAAACCACTTTTTCTCTTTCTCCATTTCTCCCTGCAAAGTTGCTAAAAATCGGACATTAAAAAACCCCTGATCTAAAAGAATCAGGGGTTTATAAGCTCTTTTGGCTTTTATGGAAAGGCCGATTAGCTCAATCCATGCATTCTTTTCAGAAGGAACTTTCGCAATAAGAACAAAATTACGGCAGCTGCCCCGGCCAGGTAAACAAAGATCATAAAGAAATCAAACAGATTTTTAACGGGTTGCCCTACAAAGGTTGGTTTCTCAGGCTGCGTATCCCAAACTTCCACACCATTGTTTACCACGATCTTGCCTTCAACACGGTCTTCATCTTTCGAGTTGACGATCAAATGTTTTCCATCTTCGCTAACCAAAGCCTGGCTGATATCCTTGTTCATCAAGCGGATCAAATACAAATGAAAGACAGAGACCTTATGTACGCCAGTACGCGCTTCGAAGGCTACTGGATTTCCTTCATTATCATAGTTGATCGCTGCAGTCGGTAAGGTAACGGAGTCTTTTAATGACATGCTCCATATCGCGGTATCCATCTGGCTCACGTTTAAGAGGCTCAGCGTTGAATCATTCGCTACCCTGTCAGCAGCAACCATCTTCACTTCTTCGGGATACAGCGCACTCAGTTCACCGGCAAGTTTATTGGCCAGGGCGGTCGACATGAACCAAACCCCCATTAACAAACTCACAAAACGTATCGGTGCCAGCTTCACAACCATGGATAAACCAATAGGTGACAAACAGAGCTCTCCAACTGTATGGATGAGATAAAGTCCAACCAACCAGAGCATACTTACTTTATCCCAGGGTTGAATGCCGTTCACTCCCCAGGCAATAAACAAGTAACCCAAGGCCAGGAAGGCAAGTCCCATGGATTGTTTAACCGGAGAAGAAGGTTCTTTTCCCCTTCTTCCAAGCATGCCCCAAATGGCAACAAACAAAGGAGCCAGGATAACAATAAAAAAGGCATTGAACATTTGGAATAAACTCGCTGGCATGTTCCAGCCAAAAATATTCCGGTCGGTTTGTTCAGCAGCGAAGAATGTTAAGGATGCTCCGGCCTGTTCAAAGGCCATCCAGAAGAAGATGACAAAAAATGCGATGATATAGATGACCCAGATCCGGTCTTTTTCGATCTTGGTTAAACTCGAATCCGTAATAATGAGGGCCGGCAATACAACACACAGTGCTACCATAACAGACCCGATAAGGTCCCAGCCTAAAAAGTAGCTGAAAACAAAATAAATTCCGGCAAATGCAGCAATACCTATGGCTATTTTAGAAGCATTGATCGGAACAGAAACTTTTGCTCCGCTTGCATCCAGTTCTTGTTTTGGAGGCAATCCCACCGCTTCTCCTTCAGGGGTAACAATAAATTTATTCTTCAATGTGATAAAGGCAACCAGGCTGATCACCATTCCCACGCAAGCTGCAAGGAATCCCCATCTGAATGCCGACGGAATAATAATACCCAGTTCATCGTATTGCTCGCCCAACGATCCACAGATCGCAGGAGCCAGTAAGGCACCAAGGTTAATTCCCTGATAGAAAATAGTAAAGGCTGAATCGACACGACGATCTCCCTCTTTATAGAGGGAACCCACCATGGTTGATATATTTGGTTTAAAAAATCCGTTACCGAAAATGAGGAATCCCAAACCGGTATACATGATCATTTTTGACAATTCAGGATCCTGATACAGCGAGCCGCTAAAAAACATGAACAGCTGTCCGCATGCCATCAAAATTCCTCCAAAAATAATGGAGCGACGATTTCCCCAATAGCGGTCGGCAATATACCCTCCAAGGATAGGCGTCAGGTAAACCAACCCGGTATAACTCCCGTAAATACTGGATGCACTGGCTTTATCGAACAACAGGGCGTTGACCATATAAAGCATAAAAATGGCGCGCATTCCATAGTAGGAAAAGCGTTCCCACATTTCTGTGAAATACAAAAGATACAAGCCCTTTGGATGGGACTGTTTGGTGGTTGTGTTCATATTATCTTTTTACGTGCTTAGTCTATATTCTTTTCTTTCATCACTGCTTTCAACCACTTGAGCAAGAGTAAAAGCGCGATGGTCGCACCAATACAGGCTGCAAAATTGATGAGGAAGAAATAGTGTTTTTCATGGCTTTCAAATCCATTCCATAACCCGGAAATCATTCCCGATAACTTATTACCAACTGCCGTGGAGAGGAACCAGCCCCCCATTAAAAGGGCTGTTAATCGCGGTGGACTCAATTTTGATACAAGGGATAATCCCATGGGCGACAAACAGAGCTCCCCTACCGTAATCACCCCGTAAGAGGCAATGAGCCACCAGCTTGAGGCTTTGGCATCGTCCATTTGAACGGAAGTAACTGCACCCACCATCACCAGGGTACTTAAACCCGTAATAAAGAGTCCGATCACGATCTTTGTTGGAGTGGAGATCTTCTTGCCTTTCGACGCCATCCATCCAAAAAATCCAACAACCACCGGGGTTAATATTACGACCCAGAAGGGATTGATGGATTGATACAACTCTGTTGAATACAATAACAAACTTTTTCCTTCAGCAGGACGATCCGCCACGGGTAAGTTGGCAAAATAAGTCCGTGATTTTTCACGTAAGCCGATCTCTTTTCCCAAAGCTTTTGCTTCTTCCCTTAAGCTCTCATCTTTGGTGATCAGAAATTGATCGCTCAAATCTGTTTTGATCGCCTGCAGGGAGTCGGTGTACTGCTTAAAAATACTATCGCTAAAATAAATGCTGGGGTGATTTTCCACTTTTTGAACCATCGCTATTGGCTCAGCTACTGTGGCAACCATTTCCGGCATTTCCCTGTCTGTAAAATCTTCAGCATAAACTGTCAGTGCATCGCCATTTTGATGGAATACCGCCCAAAAAACGATCACACAAACAAAAATAGAAAGTAAGGCACCGATCGGCCGTTTATCTTCTTTCGCGGCACGGAAAAAGAGGGAGGCATAAAATACAATAACCGGAATGCATCCAAATAGAAATGCATCGTTGGTATCCGTACCAAAAATATTTCCTTCCTTATTTTCCGGACCGGTTACGCCCATAATGAAATACCCAAGCAGACCAAATGCGAAAACTGGAAGTAATACCAGCGTAAATATGCGGGTAAGAGACAAGTCCTCTTTATTGGCCGGCTTAATGATATCTGCCTCCTTGATATGTTTGGTACCTGCCAGAAAGGTTATTACGCCGATCAGCATGCCCACACCGGCTGCGGCAAAAGCCCAGCCCCATCCATAATTATTTCTTAAAAACGCCGCAACAAAATTGCAGGCAAAGGCACCCACGTTGATACCCATGTAAAAGATGTTAAAACCGGCGTCTTTATTCGCCCTGTATTTGTCATTGTTATAGAGGTTCCCAACCAGGGCAGAGATATTCGGTTTAAAAAATCCGTTTCCAAGGATGATCAACAACAAAGAAATATAAAATACGCCTTCTCCGGGCATGGCCAGGCCAAGATAACCGGCGGCCATAAGGAGTCCGCCGATGACGATGGACCTTCGGTAACCCAATATCCTGTCGGCGAGTAATCCGCCTATAAAGGGGGTTAAATAAACGAGTCCGAGATAGGTACCGTAGATATCAGATTTTTTGGCGGCATCAAATCCCATCCCGCCATTGGCGGCATGATCGATCATGTAAAGGGAAAAGATCCCCAACATGAGGTAGTAGCCAAAGCGTTCCCACATTTCCGTGAAAAATAGAACGTACAATCCCCTTGGGTGTTTGGATCCGGCGTTATTGCTCATTGCAGTTTCTGAGTTTATCGAATCGTAAAACTAATTTTTATTCCTTGAAATCCAAATCTGCCTAAAGGTTTATAAACAGGAAGTTGCTGATGCGCCGGAATAAATGGAGGCGCGTTACCCCTCCGCCAATGCCGTGATTTTTGTTCGGATAGTACTCTGAATCAAAGGCTACGTTCTTTTTAATCATTTCATCGACCATCTCTACGGCGTTCTGGAAATGCACATTATCATCGGCTGTGCCGTGTATAATTAAATACGCTCCTTTGATCTTATCGACATGGTTGATGGGTGAATTCACATCATAATTCTCTCCATTTTCCTGTGGAGTGCGCATAAAACGTTCTGTATAGATATTGTCGTAAAAGCGCCAGTTGGTAACCGGAGCTACAGCTACCGCACAACGAAATACATCATTGCCCTTACTGATTCCCAGACTCGACATATATCCGCCATAACTCCATCCCCAAATACCCATGCGGGTTTCATCGATATAACTCAGGCGACCCAATGTTCTGGCCGCAGCAATCTGGTCTTCAATTTCGTATTTCCCCAATTGCAGGTAGGTGCATTTTTTAAATTCCTCTCCCCTGGCTCCTGTTCCACGGTTATCTACCGATACCACGATATAGCCTTCCTGGGCCAGGTAATTGAACCAGAGGTAATACGAACCGCCCCACTGATCCTTCACCGTTTGCGAACCCGGACCTCCATACACATAAAAAAGCACCGGGTATTTTTTGTTCGGGTCGAAATCGGCGGGTTTGATCATGGAATAATGCAGGGTAACTCCCGAATCGGTAGTGAGTGTGTTAAATTCTATTGTTCCAAGTTTGGTCTCTTTCAGGGTTTGCTTGAGCATAAAATTCTCCTGGAGCAATCGCACCAACTTTCCGTCTGCCTTTCGAAGGGTAAAAGTGGTGGGCGTTGTAGCATTGCTGAAGCTATGCAGAAAATACCGGAAGCCTTTGGTAAAACTCGCCGAATTCCATCCTTTTTGATCCGAGAG
>DQHT01000064.1 GCA_003531115.1 Bacteroidota bacterium
CGCATAAATCCAATACCCTTCGGGAGGCAACGGCACAAGCCATTCTAACGGTGGGAAGCACCGCTACCATGGAACGCATTCGCCAAAACAGCGTGCCGAAGGGGAATATTTTCGATATGGCCAAGGCAGCCGGACTCCTGGGCGTAAAAAAGACCCCCGACCTGTTACCGGATTGTCATCCACTGCCTATTGAATTTACGGGCATCGAATACGTGTTACACGAACAAAGTATCGAGATCCTGCTAACAGTAAAAACGATCTATAAAACGGGTGTAGAGGTAGAAGCCATGCATGGAGCCAGTATAGTGGCACTGACCATGTACGACATGCTCAAGCCCATCGATAAGCAGGTGGAGATTGGCTGCATTCGCCTGCTCTCCAAAACAGGAGGCAAATCATCTTATAAAATTGAAAATCAAGGCCTTAAAGCTTTGGTAGTTGTTTGCTCCGATTCGGTGTCTGAAGGAGTAGCAGAAGATAGTTCCGGGAAACGAATCATGGAGAAATTGGCAGCCTTGGAAATAGAAGCTAGCCTGGAAATAATTCCTGATGAGGCAGACGCCATTCGCGGCGCGCTCGAAAAGGCAAAAGCCGATTTGATTATCTATACCGGTGGCACCGGAGTGGGGCCGCGCGATATTACGCCCGATACCCTGGCGCCATTGCTCGATATGCGGTTGGATGGGGTGGAAGAACAGATGCGCCGCTACGGACAAGAACGTACCCCTTATGCCATGTTCTCACGCTCTTTGGCAGGCATAAAAAACAAACGAGTGGTATTGGCCTTGCCAGGCTCGAGTAAAGGGGTGCAAGAATGTTTGGAAGCGGTATTCCCATCTATTTTGCATCTTTTTCATGTATTGAAAGGAAATCGCCATGACGCATAAAACACCTCAAATTGTTGATCAGCACGGAAGGCCGCATACTTATTTGCGTATCTCCCTGACCGATCGCTGCAATTTGCGTTGCTTTTATTGCATGCCGGAAGAAGGTATTGAATTAACCGAAAGGGCCCATATAATGAGCCTCGAAGAAATTATTTCCATCGCCAAAACCTTTGTTGGCCTCGGCGTGGATACCATTCGCCTTACCGGTGGCGAACCCTTATTGCGTAAAAATTTCGCCTTCCTTCTCGAAGAATTGAGCAAGCTGGGTGTCACGCTCAAACTCACAACCAACGGAATATTGTTGGATAAGTATTTTGATCTCTTTGAAAAGGTGGGCTTGAAAAAAATTAATGTGAGCCTCGATACCCTCGACAAAGCCAAAGCTGCATTTATTACTAAACGCGATTATTTCGATCGTATCATGCTGAATGTTCAAACAGCCATTAAAAGAGGCTTTGAAATCAAGCTGAATGTGGTGCTCATTAAAGGCACCAACGACATGGAGATCCTGGATTTTATCCGGCTTACCAAAGAGGAAAATATCCAGGTAAAGTTCATTGAATTTATGCCTTTTAAAGGCAATCAGTGGGACTGGAGCAAAGGTGTGAGCGAAGAAGAGATTCTGCAAATTGCAGGCGAGCACTTTGAAGGAGTTAAAGCTTTGGAGAATGGTCCGCATAGCACCTCAAAAAATTTCAGAGTAGCTGGGCATCTTGGGAGTTTTGGCATAATAAGCACCATTACCAACCCGTTTTGTTCCGGGTGCAACCGCATTCGCCTTACAGCTGATGGGAAAATGAAAAACTGCCTTTTTGCTAATTCCGAAACCGATTTGTTAAGTCAACATAGGGCGGGGGTTCCTTTAGAACCATTGATTATGCGTAGTATTCTGGATAAGAAATTCTCTCGGGATGGCATGGACCTTAAAATGGATGCCGGGCATTATGAGCAAAACCGATCGATGATAGCAATTGGGGGATAATGGTACGCGTTGAAGAAGCATTACAAAAAATCACCTCACAAGAGGTTCCTTTAGAAACAGCTACCTATGCTGTTTTCGAAAGCCTCGGCTATTGTTTGGCAGAAACAATATATGCGCCCTTTGATTTGCCCTCTTTCGACAATTCGGCCATGGATGGTTATGCCATTTGTGGATCAGGCACCACGTTTAAACTCAAGGGGGAAGTTGCTGCAGGCGATACCGGCACCTATTCCTTAAATGAAGGCGAAGCCCTGCGAATATTTACAGGTGCACGCACTCCGGAGAATACCACGGCTGTGATCATGCAAGAGCACACGCGCCTTGAAGCAAATACGGTATGCTTAGAAAAGGAGTACCATGCCGGACAAAATGTTCGGAAACAGGGTACGGAATTAGCCGCCGGACAGGAGGTTTTTCCAATCGGACATCAACTCACTCCTGCCAGCATCGGTTTATTGAGCAGTTTGGGATTTGCTTCCATAAAAGGATACAGGCAGCCACGCGTCCATATTTTGGTTACAGGCGATGAACTGGTAGCACCAGGAGCTCCTTTAAAACCCGGGCAAATTTATGAGTCGAATGGAGCCACCCTTGCAGCGGTATTGCAGCAGTTCGGAATAAAGGCGATTGCTATTTATGCCATCAAAGACCAGCTCGAGGCCCTTAGCCAACAAGTGGTAAAGAGCTTAAAAGAAGCAGATTTTATCCTTATTAGCGGAGGCATATCGGTTGGTGAATACGATTTTACCAAAAAAGCCCTGGAGCAAAATGGGGTGGAGGAAGTGTTTTATAAAGTGAAACAGAAACCTGGCAAACCACTTTGGTTTGGTAAAAAAGCCAATCGGTTTGTATTTGCCTTACCGGGAAATCCGGCTTCAGCCTTAACGTGTTTTTATATTTATGCATGGCCTTTGTTACAGAAATTTCAGGGATTGCCGGCTACCGGCCTGACTCGACAAAAGGTATCGATTACCCATAATTATAAGGCAAACCCAGAGCGTCCGGAATTTTTAAAGGCCAAAATCGAACAAGAAAAAGTAACGATTTTAGAGGGACAAAGTTCTTCGATGATTTTTTCCATGGCCCTTGCCAATGCTTTGGTATTTACAGGCTCCCTGAATGAAATGAGAGCTGGCGACGAGGTGGAATGTATTTTAATCCCCTAGACCCGGAGCATGGAAGCTTATCTGCCCTTATTGTTTTTTATCATCGCCTTTTTATATGCCACGGTTGGTTTTGGTGGTGGTTCCAGCTACCTGGCCCTACTCAGTATCTTTCTTGTCGATTTTTACGAAATCCGCTCCACCGCTTTGATTTTAAACCTGTGTGTGGTAAGCATTGGTACCCTGTTTTATATCCGCCATCGGGTATTTAATTGGAAAGAATTTTGGCCCTTTTTGGTGGCCAGTGTACCTGTGGCATATTTGGGAGCCATGATAAAATTAAGCGACCATGTCTTTTTTCTGGTGCTGGGCGTTTTATTAATCCTTAGCGGACTGGCCTTATTGCACAAGTATTTAAAAACTGTTCTCGTAAGTCGGGAGTTTAAACTTCCCTTGCAATTGGGCATTGGTGGAGCCATTGGTTTTTTTGCGGGCCTTACCGGAATCGGAGGAGGCATTTATCTTTCACCCGTTTTAAATATGATGGGATGGAAAGATGCACGCAAGGTAGCCTCCCTTGCTTCGGTGTTTATCCTGGTGAACTCCCTTTCGGGATTAGCCGGACTTATTCGCAGCGATTCCCTGGTGCTTCACACATCGTTTACCCTGAAATTAGCCGTGGCAGTGGCCTTGGGAGGAGGCATCGGAGCCTATATGGCCAACCGTAAGTTCAATACTAAAATAATTGGATTATTAACCGCCGTTTTGGTAATCTATATAGGATTGCGACTGATTCTCCTCCATTTATGGGGGATTGAGATATAGGGGAGAGGAAATTAAGAAATCAACTTTTTTGAATGCCAATGCACGCGTAAGGAAGGTTTTGCATTCATAGTAAACGAAAGGTTACTGGAAAGAAATTCGAAGGAGGAAGTTTCATAATATGAAGACGATTTAACAAGATGTTGTAATCGAAAACGCCTTGGATTTCGTTTCGCATTCTGAATTCGGTATGCCTAAATTCTTTGCCAGGTCTCTCCAACCCTTTACAGCAACTAAAACTTCCTTGATGATTTCATTTGCTCTATTTTCTGATAATCTAAAAAAAGAGGAAACCTGCATTGCAAGCTGTAAATCAAGCGAATTATCGCTCTCAGAAATGTTAAGACTCAAACCGGTACCCGTTTCTACCGGATTCAAGTCATAAGCCGGTGACAAGGTCCAACCTTTTGGCGATAGTATAAAACCATGATTCCGTAAATGATCGTCCGTATTGGACACACAAATATTGAATACAATTCTTCTCCATAGTTCCTCCAGATCTGCGTCGACGTCTGCACCATGACTTGTTATAAAATCAACCAAGTCCAAATAGCTGGCCCCTTCTTGTCCATCTGTATAACCCAGCATAGTCATGGCTGACGAAAAATGAATCCTTTCACCGGAAGAAGTTCGGTCAAATCGCTTCGTAAGGTAAGTATGGTGTTTGCTGGAGAATTTTTTGGCTATGTTCTCGGACATTGATATACCTGCAGCTCTGGCAAGTTCAGAAGTCACCATTTCCCAGGCTCCAATATCCATTTTATCATTCGTGCTGGGAAACTTTGCAATCCATAATTGCCCCTCTTTATCAATTATGCTCGCTTTTGGTCTTGCCCCACCCAAAGAGGAGCCGGGAGCCACTAACATGTTCAGCCAATTCAGATAGTCAGGATCATTTATTACATCTTCGTGTTCCAACCGTAAACTGATTTCCTCCAATTCACGAATGGAAGACCAGGGCGGTGATGCCATCGTTTTGTTATTATCCAAAAACGGACCTCCCGGCTCTAGCCTGAAACGTAAGCCCCCCATGCGATGGCCATCATAAAGGCCTAACAAATAGTCTGTTTCATACAAATTCTGCTCTGGCCTTTTTTCCTTCCGTGCAAGAGCGGCTTCGCGTCCTCTCATCAGGATACGCCCCCACCTGTCAGGAGAAGAATCCAGGAACAAACCAAAATTTGATTTACCATCGTTCAGGTAGTGCGGACCTGAATACATTTCAAGATCAGGGTCTAACACCTGCGCATATTCAGATTGCAGCCAGGTTTCCTCGTATTCAAATGAGAAAACTTCCTTGCCTCGTAATAATTCCGAATGCAGTTTGCCCATCAGGATTGGTTCTGATATTCCAATCCAATGTGCAAAGACATATACATCTCTTTTGTTATTCCTACTACTCATGACTCTTCACTTCGCTTTGGTGCTCGCTTTTTTGCATTAAGCTTGGCATCCTGTAGTTTTCTTCCTAATTTATCGTCCAAAGCCAGCTCCAGGAAATCCTGTTCAAGTCCCAACACTTTCAATACATTCAAGTATTGACCAATACCAACTCCCGGGTGTCCGTTTTCAATTTTCACTAATGTAGATCGTCCCATTCCAGCCCGTTCAGCAACTTGAGCACTGCTCAGTTTGCGCCTTAATCGAGCAAATCGAATATTCTCTCCGAATTCAGTCAGAATTTTTTGAATCCTGGGAAGTAATGTCGGTGATTTATTTGCCATAATGTTTTATTATAGGTACAAATATAATCATATTTGATTCTTTAATAATACATTATGGCCCTTTGGCTTAGTAAAAGATGGCATCATAGTCTTCCTGTAAACGTCTTGGTGATGCCATCAAGGAATTGCCTTTTTCATCCGGAGGATATAACCATAGCCCTCGCCTCAGTTTCTTTTTCGTTTTCCTTGGTAGTCTAAATTTATCCATGCCTTTCAGCATTTATCTTTGATAATATAGCTCAATTTTACCTTAGTTTTTAATCCCTTCCAACAAGCTATAACCTTTATTTCAATCGCCCCAAATGTCATATTCCTGTCAAATTACCTGAATCACTGGTTTCCTTTATATGGGAACTGTAAATTTGATTGAATCAATGTTACAGCCATGTTTGAAGATGAGGAACCAGACGAATTCGAAGCAATTCGCTCCACACCCATTTACCTGAAGGGAATGGAAATTTGTACGCTTGCCCTGGAAATTGCTGACGTTATTGAATCGTCTTTGGAAAAACAAAGTTCAGAGGATAGCCAGATGTTTGGAAGTGGAATGGTGAACATGCTGCGCGAGAATGCTTTTATTATTCCTGCTAAAATAGCCGGTGCCCATGTGCCCCTCTATGACCTGAAAATGGAAAATGCGGCCCTTATCCGAAAGGCGGCGCGTGAGTTACAGGCCACCACATCGGGGATCAGGATGATTATGCCCGATACCGATACCGATTACCTTCAGCTCTTGCGCGACCATATCGAAGAATTCCGCGTCATTTTTGCCGAGTGGGTAAAGACCTTCGATCCTTTTGAATACATTATCGACCGTTGGGGTTTATTCAATCCGCCCGGCGTTAATTATGATGATCCCGATCCGGACCGGGATATTCTGTTTGATAAAGACTAGCCAGTTAAATAAACCAGGCAATGTTAAAAAGCCCGAATGGCACGTACACTACAAGTACTAGTCTTATCGATGACGAATGAGTAGCCAAGACCGAAGGTGAAGTAAAATGCTAGGTTTGAATCGTTCTCCGTACTACACCAATAGTTGGTAATATTTGATAATAATGTGTAACTGCCCGCATTAAGGGCATTGTTTGCATGAAAGCGGTTGTGCCATAATATCCCTAACTCATCAATGGAAGGTAAATACCAGTCTGTAAAACCGCCCGTTGAAAGCCCTTGGCAATAGTTTTTTGCAGTACTACCGGTCATTAGCCCCATATTATATACCCCATCCCAGCTTCGGGTGGCATTGGTAGTTGTACCACTACTTTGCCATTCTGCGGCGCTTTCACCCGGGTTAACAATTAATCCGTGTTGGTTACCATCACTACCAGTATAAATGTAAAATACAATGCCTCCAAGAGTGTCTTGCCCCAAATAGAAATTATTAGATGAACCTCCACCTATTGCACTTATGGTGTTTCCCACTATGCTAATGTTAGTACCTGCTGTTAGTTGGTCTTGTTTATTGTTCCAATAAGTAGTGTCCGTTCCTGTAATGCCACTGGCAATGGATGATGCAAATATTGGGTCGGTTTCGGTTACACCTCCCGTTAAAGTTTCAGCGGTTTTAGCATGCAAAGCATAAGGTACACTCAATAATTGGCTGGTTCCGCTAATTGTATAATTTGTTCCGCCACCTGGGTCGGTTTCCGTTTTTATAAAATAGGGACCAGCAGACCAATCGATGCTTGCAAAAGTTCCGGAAACAACTGTTCCTGTTCCTATTTCTAAACTTACCAAACCGTTCATATTGGTAGTTGGAGCTTGTTTTTCTATATAAACAGCTACACCAGAAACAGCCCCTTGCAATATGCTTAATTGCATACCAACTACCTTGTTGCTTACCAGTGCATTTCCTGCATCTCTCACTACTGCCTGGTAGCTCATTTTTTCGGGGGATTGTGCAAATGCAGTTGCTGTTAGTGCTACTGCTGCTACTAAGATGTATAATTTCTTCATTGGAGTTTAATTTTTTACGATGCTGAATGTTTTTATTAATGTGATATTGTCGAGCAAACTCAAGAGGTAGGTGCCAGCTGGCAAGTCCTGAAGACTAATTGTTGTACTGCAATAAACGACTTGATTGCTGTCCAGTAATTTCCCTTGCATATCATACAATTGATACGTGAGCTTTTCATTGTTGTAATTACCAATGTTAAGCATAATGGCATTATTGGTAGGGTTAGGGTAGACAACCAGTTCCAGGCTAATTTCTGTTATATCTATTCCTACAGAGGTAGAGATTTCGTAGGGTTGTTGAACACCTTGTGCTGCCGAACCAGTGGTTCCTGAGTTTGTAGAATATACAGTTTGTCCAACTGTGTAACTAGACGATCCTCCTACTCCCATGGCATTCCCTCCTGTGGCCGGCAGGGTTTCCTGGGCGTGTAACCCGGCTGTTGCGAGGAGCACAACCAGGGCTGTTGCTGTTATTCTTGCGTGTATCATGTTTAGGGTTTAATTCGTTAAGCATTTAAATATTATGGACAAGTCGTACAGGTCACAATCTTAAATTCCGTCCTTCGGTTTTCCTGGTGTTTTATTTCCGTACATTCCACGCCGTCAATACATTCATTGACGGGTTTGGTTTCTCCATAGCCTTTGGGATAGATCCGTGTTTCAGAAATACCTTTGGCGATCAGGTAAGCAAGGGCAGCATCGGCACGGCATTGCGATAACTGGGTATTGTATTCCAGGCTTCCCCGGCTATCGGTATGCGACGACAGTTCGATGATCATATCCGGATAATCCTGCATAAGTTTTACCAGCCTGTCCAGCTCTTCGGCTGAACGGGGTTTTATATCACATTTGTCATAGTCGTAATAGATCTTGTCAAGCCGGATTACGGCCTGAGCTGTGGGTTGTTGCATGCTCAGGGTGATCTTTACATAGAGGTCTTTGCTGCGGTCCAACCCTTTGGTGGTTTCATAAATGGCCTCGCTGCTCAGCCATTTCGGCTTTTGCCCGTAAATTTTGTAATCGCTTGCTTGTTCCAGCTGAAAAAAGAATTTGCCGTCTTCCCCTGTGATCACAGAAGTTGTTTTATTCAAGGTAAGGTTTTCGCAAATCACCGTAACCCCGGGTACCGGAGGACCGCCGATGGTATTTACTGTAATCCCCGAAAGGGTAAATCTCGGGTCATTATGGGTCAGGGTTTTTTCAATTAAAGGTTTGGTGAACTCATTGCTTGAAATCTGATCAAAGGTGGTGGTGATATCATTCAACATGCCCTGAACACGGTAGTTGTTGGTGGGCAGATCTTCTACGGTCAAAAGGCCATCCATATCCGTCATGCCTTTAAACACGATATTATTTTTATCATCTGTTATGCTTACGGATACATAAGGCAAAGGGATGGACGTGTACTTGTCTCTGACGGTTATTTTAATGACACTGGGTGTGGCCTTTATTTTCCGGGTGAAATAGGCAATATCATCTGTTTCCGGTGATCCAAAGCGGTTGGTGCTGAAATAGCCACTCTCAAGTTTGGTATTGGAGCATAATGAAAAGTCATCATAAACGGAATTGATAGGCGCCTTCACATTTACCGGTGCAGTAAATACGCCATCCTCCCTGATTGATTTGAAAATGTCCAAACCACCCAGTCCCGGTAATCCATCCGATGAAAAATACAGGTTACCTTCCGCGTCAAATCCGGGAAATAGTTCGTTTTCTGAAGTGTTGAGCGCGGTCATGTTGATCGGGTCCGACCAGGTATTGTCATCGCGCAGGAGCACATAATAGAGGTCCATTTTCCCTTTGCCTCCCGGTATGTCTGAGGTGAAAACCAGCATTTTCCCATCCATACTCAAAGCAGGATGCGCCAGGTTATAGGTGCTGTTATTGAACCTGAATCTGTCGCTTATTTCCCATTTGCCATTATTCAATAGGGCCGACGTGATCTGTAATTTCCGTGTATTGACCTCCTTTTCCTTCAGGCTGTTTTTATTGACTGTAGTAAAATAGAGGGTCTTGCCATCTGGCGATAAGGTGGCCGGTCCATCGTTATAGGGCGTCATCATTTCTCCTGCAAAGGGAAGGAGCGTGTTTAACTCGAGGTCGACCAGGTAAATTTTGGTAAAACCCCTGCCGGTCCAATCGTTTTTTTCTCCCTCCAACGATTCAGAAGTAACAATAAGTCCGCCTTGGTAGAACATGGGTGAAAAAACCGATTGGGTATACCGTTCGGTTTTATTGCTAACCGTATACGCGTCCTTATCCGCCATGAGTTCATCATACATGTCGATGGACCGGATCAGGTTCTCTGCTTTTTCTCCCGGAGCTTTAGTCTGGTACTGCAGCGCGTAGAGCCGTGCTTCAGTACCAGACTAAAGCTCCGGGAG
>DQHT01000024.1 GCA_003531115.1 Bacteroidota bacterium
ATTATCTTAAGTTAGCGCCATTACCTCTTTGAGGGGGCAGGGGGAGGAAAGCCCCGTACTATGAAGCACTCGCCTAAGTTCGGAGCCGAAAGTCCCGTTCACTGAGTAGCCAAACGACTTTTGGATATTAGCACACACCCCACGGCGTATCGAAGTGATCCGGAAACGCCAGCCATCGACCCTAAAATACGTATATTGCATTAGCGGCCAACGAACTAGAACGCAACCCGGTATTGAGCTTAGCCAACTACCGGGTTCCGGACATGCGCTATAAAAGGATAAATCGTTGAGGGTATAAATAAGTTATAGCTAATAGGGCGGACCGACCTAATCAGACAAAATACCTCATGAAAAAGTGGACAATATTTCTTCTCTTAGTTTCTTTTACGGTGATAAATTGCGGACCGAGTTCTCCTGACAGACTTCCAAATATTCCGGAGAATACGTTTTGGGCAGGCAAAGACACTCTAGGTCATTGGTTCATGCTTGACAGTATCAATAAAAGTGCGGGGACAGTTCACTTCAAAATATATAATGACAGGACTGGTAAACTAGTTTCAGACCGGAACTTTAAATTGTACTGCTACTTGTGCGAGGATAAGATCGATATGGACAACTTAAAAGAAGAAATTAGCGGTTATGACGAGGTCCCGTTCAACTATGAGTATTACATCATGCTCAAAGAGGACGACGACATGGGAAAGACTTGCTATTTCAAATAAACACTAGACAGGTCAAAGTAAATGCAACCGCCCTACTAGCTATAACAGCGCACTGGCGCAAGCCTCGGTGTCGGGGTCCCGTGGCGATTTTGTTCCTAACAAACCTTATATTAGCTTGATAAATTATCGTTCCCAATGCCGGCCTGCGCCAGTGCGCGGAACGTTCGGGCCAATTTAGCAAATAACATATCTGAAATGACTTGGTATAAAAAGAAATCAACCGTTGTCCTACTTGTGGCAATCTCATTCTTAATTCAAATGAATGATAGTAATGCTCAAGGAAATGATTCGTCCGGAAAACAAACAGTTCTGCGATTCGTCAGATTCTCAACATTTTCCATTATGGACACAATCTCAACTCCTTTTGTAAATGATAGCATTTATAAGTGCTTTTTTCCTATTGAATTCGGCCATGAATTTTTATATTTTGATTCTCTTAAAAAAGCCCGATACGAAAGTGAAATCCTTATTGACACCATGTGTATAATTGACGGGAAAGCTTATTTTAGAAATGAAAACAGATTAAAACTAATTGGAAGATTTTTTAATGATAGCCTTGAGTTATTTGAAGTTAATCTGGTTTATTCTGATAGTAATTATAACGTGAAGCTTACACCTCAAAAACATAGGATAGGTTTAAAAGACGAAATTAATTTTGTTGCATCTTCAAAATTTTGGGATATAGATACCAATGAAGATTATTCCTATTGTAGAAAAATTGAATACGACCTTGATTTTATCCCGTTATATTCGATTCTGTGCCAAAGTGGAGCCGGGATTTATGAATATAAAAGAGTCATTGCAAAATAAAAAAAACTGGCCCTAACCGCGCTAACCCAATGCTAAGTTTCGTTTTCAAAGTGAAGTGAAATACTTACCTTGAACATCCGTTTTCAAACTGACGCAGCTGCTAAATGTACCGTACTGGGCCAGCGCGGGAAATGTTATGGGCAATGCTATTTGTCGACAGTGCAACAATGAAAAGACTGCTTACATATTCAATTTTACTACTGCTTTTTGCATGCGGTCAGACAACGGACAACAACGAGGCAAACGGATTTTTTCCAATCAAAGAATTTGGCAAGTGGGGTTACATCAATTCAGACGGACAAACAGTAATTCAATGCCAATTTGATGGTGCAGATCAATTTTCAGACGGGCTTGCGGCAATTCTTATTGACACGGTTTGGGGTTTTATAGACACGACTGGCAAAATAGTTATTGAACCAAAGTATTACAGAGTTGCACAATTCTCTGACGGACTTTGCAATGTTACAATCCCAAAGGACACAACCTTTCAAAACGCTTTTATTCGAACAGACGGTAGTATTGCATTCATAACGGAATTTAAAGATGTTGGCACATTCTATAATGGGAGAGCAGAAGTACAAATTAATGAAGAAGTGTGTTACTTAAATAAAAAAGGAGAAATCTTAATTAACACCCATTTCCCTTCCGGTTCAGGAAGATTTTATGAAGGAATAGCAGTAGTCTGGTCTGGAGACAGCAGTAAGTATATAGACACGACTGGAAAAACGGTTAGATTCTTCAAAGAGATGAATGCTAATAGATTTTCTGAAGGTTTAGCTATCGTTCAAGAAAACGGAAATAATTTTTATATCGACAAATCCGGGAATAAGAAAATAAATCTTGAGCGTCAAGACCTGACCTACTTTGACTTTTCAGACGGTATGGCTCAAGCGGTAATTGCAGGTTCAAACCACAAAGCAGGTTTCATTGACACATCTGGCAAGCTTGTAATTCCAATCCAATATCACGACATCAGAGATTTTAAAGAAGGGCTTGCAGCTTTCAGAGTTAATGATAGTTGGGGTTTTATCGACAAAACAGGAAAAGTAGTTATCAAGCCGCAATTTGAACAAATTGAATATGAAGGTTTCTCAAACGGACTTTGCAGAGCAAAACAAAACCATCAATGGGGTTACATAAACAAAAAAGGAGAATTTGTTTGGAAGGAACAAGTCGGACTTGAATACAAGAAAATAGATTTATCAAAATGGAAACTTGACTCATTAGAAATCAGCAAACCTCTTTATGCAGACAAATATGCTGGCAGCGATAACTTTCCAAGAAAACAAACATTCGCTTCATTGAATCAACTCACTCTTAAAGTTGATACGGCAGATTTAACCGTATTCGCAGACAAATATTTTGCACATAAACTCTATTTAATTAACGCATCAATAGACACTGTTAATATTCCTGCACAAGACGGACGAATTAAGATTATCCAGCAAGCAAAAAATAAAAATGGAGGGTGGCAAGACATAGACAATTTTATAAATAGTTTTTGTGGCAACAGTTATTACCCACTACGGCTTGCTCCAAACGAGTATCAAATTTTTGCGTCCCCAATTTTCAAGGGACAGTTTAAAACTCAACTGCGTTTCAAACTTGAAATTGACAAACAAGTGATTTATTCAAACTCCTATTCCGGACTAATAAATTACGAACAGTTACTCAACCCAAATGACAAAGATAAAAGGGGGATAGCAGTATGGTCAAATTAAACCCAGGAAGAAGCACAGCCCATAAGGGGTTAGGCGGCATTCATACAATCGACTCAGGCCTTTTCAAAAATATTACTTACCTTTGACGTTAGTAACGCAAAAGATTCTGANNGCAATGCAATACTGATGATAAAGCGTTTTGGGGATAAAGAATCAGAGAAAATCTGGAATGGAATTCGATCAAAAAAACTCCCTAACGAGATTCAGGAAGTGGCGAGAAGAAAATTAAGAATGATAAATAATGCAAATGATATTCTTGATTTAAAAATCCCACCTGCAAATCGTTTGGAAAAATTAAAAGGAAGTTTGTCCAATTATCATAGTATTCGCATTAACAATCAATGGCGCATTGTATTTAGGTGGCTAAATAATGACGCTTATGACGTTAAAATTACAGACTACCATTAAACAAGAAACAAAATGGAAAAGCTAAAAAACATTCACCCAGGTGAAATACTCCTTGAGGAATTTCTAATCCCAATGGATTTGACAGCATACCGTTTGGCCAAAGAAACTTTTCTACCTCAGACTCGAATTTCAGAGATAATTAAAGGTAACCGACGCATTTCAGCTGATACAGCACTAAGGTTCTCCAAATTCTTTGGTACCACTGCTAAGTTTTGGCTTGGACTTCAAGATGATTATGATCTTGAGGAAGAAAGAAATCAGAAACTTAAAGAATTGAGCGAGATTAAAACCTTCAAAGAAAACGCAGCCTGACACCGTGCAAGCACAATCCCTGCCTGGGGTTCATATGAATATCTTTACTTAATTTAGCGTTCCGTCTTCGTCGGCAATAATGCAGTTAATGTCCAGAACTGTGCCTGCGCAGAGAACGTTTGGTGCACCATATAAGAGATTATTTATGATAATAGCCTGGATTACCGGAGCAATTCTGGTTGGATTAGCCGGAATGAATAAGAAAGGTGGCTTTTTAAAGGCATTTGTAATTTCACTTTTACTTAGTCCGGTTGTCGGTCTTTTTTTAACACTGGGAGGAGCTCAAAAGAATCCCAAAGGATGTATGCATTGCGGGAATAAAGACAATGAAGCGGAATACTGTGGAATTTGCTGAAAAAACGAGGTTGGCGAATTAAGGCCAGGATGGACAGAAAATTAATGCACCCCACATACAACCAACGTAGCCCTCAAACTCATTTTCAAATTCCGGTGAAATGTTTAACTTGAAGTTCCATTTTAAACCCCAATTACTGCGAATGAGCCCAAATAAAAAACTTGATATTGTTCAATTCACCTTTTCGCCAGTCATATTAACTTTTTGCCTTTTGTATTTTTTGGGTGTACACGACAATCCGGCACTATACATTTTTACACTTCTAGGAATAGTGTGCTTTTCCATCCCTTTCACCTTGAAAAAGTGGAAAAAGGAAAAAGAATCCTGACCTGAAATAAGGATTGTCTGGTTCGGGGTGCAAAAAAAAGGATAACAAATGAAGGAATTAATCGTCTAACTGGTGGTTGATTCCCTGCTGGCTCAACCTCTGACAAAGAAGTTATTTTGGCATGAGAACAAACTTCATTCTACTGGTTTTCTTTTTCTCAAATCCTATTGCCCAGGCATGTGATGGTATTCCGAAAACCATTGAAGTGGTTGCTGAATACACTGACACGCTCACTTTTCAAAAGAGAAACAAGGACAGATACTTTTATCTACCGATAAACAATTTTTGCAGGACTGATGAAGTCAAGATCAAAAATTACGGCTGGTATGCAGTTGTCATTGGCGAATTAAGCGATTCAACGCTTACCCTCTATTTTCAAGATACCACAATCAGCCGTTCCCAAAGCGACAGTCTTAGTAAAAGGTATCGAAAATCAACCGACTCGCTTAATCTGCTGCTGTATTCACGTCCACTTGAAATCCCTATTGATCAAATCGACTATATTTACATAACCAACTATACCGCAGGGAAAAAGAACCTAGTGAACCGAATCCTTGGCCTAAGCCTCTTCTCGTCACCTATACTCTGGATAGTTGGCGTAAACCCAATTATTGCAATGACTCCAATAGGTGTTGCCTATCTTATTCACCTTAAAATAAATCACAAGAAGCTAGACCTCGAAAATAAATGGATGCTAATTCCTAATAAATGAATGAATAAATCCTTCTATCTCTTGATCATCTTTTTTTTCGCTTGTTCCGCAAAGAATGAACAAACGAATCAGACGCATTCTTTAACCGACTCTGTCAATGAGAATAAGGATCAAATAGACTATGTTTACCCCGATGACTCACTAATTTTTGATGACCCCTCAAGTAGAATTCAGAAGGATACCCTGATCCGTGTTAAAGCAAACACCCTTTATAACAAAGAATTCTGGTGGGCAATTAAACAAGGTAAATGGGGTATTCTCGATGCTGCTAAAAAAGAAGTCGTTCCTTGTGAATATACCATGCCCTTTGTGGTGGGGAAATATTACAGTCGTGAAAGGGGCGAAGGCTGCGAATTTTATACCTCGAATCCGGTTATCATGCTTAAGGACTCCGGGGCGGCGTTGGTTGATCTGCAAAAAGGTGTTATTTCCCCTCCAAATACCAACTATTTACGCTCCATCAATTCCTTTTTTGTTTTCAAAGCGGGTAATAACAAATATGGACTTTTGGACAAAACAGGCCGTACCCTCATTCCCCCAATATCCGAAAAGTGCATCTACAAAGTTTTTGATTCCTTACTACTCCTTTATTATAATGGAAACTTTTGTTATCATGATTTTGAAAACAAGGTAGTCAAACAACCGGGTCAATTTCATGAACAGGACTACAGGGATGTCATCAACGATTTTATAGTGAACGGTGTGTTTAAGGACCATTTCCGTTTTCAATTCCATACCTCAACTATTGCCCGTGAGCATCTTATTCCTGCTCTCATTTATTTTGAGGAGAACTATAAGGAAACGAAGTTTATTGGCCTTAAAAATATGCTGGATGGCCTACTGGATACCACGATGGATTATTGTTATGTGGAAGGCTGTTTTCGCTATTTAGCAGAATTTCTTGCCTATTCCTCCACTTCCTATCAGGTGGATCTGGATTGTGACAAGAATGTATTTACCAATTTTGATACCCCATTTAATAGCATCAAAGGTCTCGGAAATGGGGTTGTTGAATACCGGAATGCTGAACTTTCAGCCAGTGAATTTTATGTTTATCATCATATTTCCCATTTCCAATATTGCCGCATTAATGGAAATACGGCTGAAAAACTCCAATTCAGCGATTTTTTCACTCCTCAAAATAAGGCACTGGCGAAAATCAATACTTATATCGACAGCCTTAAAAACCTGGCAGAAGATGAAACCTTTAACTTAATCACACCAGAGAATTTGACGATCACCGAAAACAGTACCTTTTCTCTTGACGAAGATGGAATAACCTTTTGGCTCTTCTATTTAAACTATGAAAAAATTGGCTCCGGTGAAGATCAGTTTGAGGTACATATTCCTTATAGCTATTTGGAAGCATTCATCCCGGAAAATGAACTGGTTGCCGGGATAAGGGAACATTTTGGAGTAGAGGAGTAGTTTAACAAAAATCCTGACAGACGAATTTGACATGGTCATAAAACTCAGGAGGGAGAAGTAAACGCTAAGACAAGCTGTTCGCGTACCATTTTGCGGTGAAAAAACAAATTAATCACCGCATTTTTGCGGCGTATAATTTGTATATTTACCGCAAATAGTATTTAAGCAATGGCAAAATACATTTACGAGCATAAAAACTGGACAAACTTTTCCTGGCAGGATAAGGCCATAAATACCGTGTTTGGCGAGGTGCGACTGATGCAGGGTAAAATTATCGGGCAAATGAATGCTCTGGGATTTTCCGCCAAAGAAGAAGCCACACTAAAAGCCTTAACCTTAGATATTGTAAAATCATCGGAAATAGAAGGTGAATTACTCCATTATGAGCAGGTGCGTTCGTCAATTGCAAGGCGTTTAGGTATTAACACTGCAGGACTTGTGCCAAGCAGCCGCCATATCGAAGGTATAGTAGAAATGATGCTTGACGCCACACAACGCCATGCCTTGCCATTAACCGAAGAACGTTTATGTGGCTGGCATGCAGCGTTATTCCCCTCCGGGTATAGCGGACCCTACGAAATAGAAGTAGGACGTTACCGTACAGGCGAAATGCAAATTGTGTCGGGTGCTATGGGCAAAGAAAAAGTACGCTATGAAGCCATAAAGCCAGGGCTTGTAAAACAGGAAATGGACCAATTTCTGAATTGGATGAATCACGAAAACAGTATTGACCCTGTTTTAAAAGCCGCCATAGCCCATTTTTGGTTTATCATCATTCACCCCTTTGACGACGGAAACGGCAGAATTGGAAGAGCCATAACAGATATGTTGCTCGCCCGGGCCGAAGGCAGCGGAGAACGTTTTTATAGTATGTCAAACCAAATACTGGCTGAGCGCAAACGCTACTACGAAGTCTTGCAAAAAGTGCAACACAGTTCAGGCGACATAACGGAGTGGCTAAACTGGTTTTTACACTGCCTCAAAAATGCAATGCTCTCCACAGAGGAAACCACACAAACCATAATGCGGAAAGCCGCGTTCTGGAAAATACATGAACATACCCCCATCAACGAACGGCAACGAAGCATCCTCAACAAACTCTTTGACGGCTTTGATGGAAAATTACAAACTTCAAAATGGGCCAAAATTACCAAAACCTCAACCGACACCGCCTTGCGGGACATAAAGGATCTGGTAGCAAAAGGCATCCTCTACCAGACAAATGAACGAGGTCGAAATGCGAATTATGAATTGGTTACTTTTGAAGTAGGGTAATTCCTGATTTCATGGCTCTTGATACTTAAAAAATGTTCGCCTTTATAAAACGACACCCTATCCTTACTTTATTGGGCTTCCTTTTCGGATTGTTCCTGTTCTTTGTCGTTTTGCCCAGGAAGGTTCGCATAGGTTATAGACCCATTATATGGAAGGTACTTCCGGCTTACCGTTATTCCATGAGCCATTCTCTGGCAAAAAAAATTACCGCGGAACAATTGAGCTATGACGAGGTCAGGCAGATGATCAAAGGCGGTTTGGATCACAGCGAGGAAGACAGGCATCTTTCCTACTTTTTAAGGAGTAACGGAATCATCGGGTTAAACAGTGATTGGCTCGAAATAGACTTTACAGATTCTACTACGCGGGCCAGAGTGATTAATATCGATTAGCTTGATTAGCCTGCTGATCTTCATCGCGAGGCTTTCTACTTAACTCAAACTTTTCTTATGAAAATAATTCGTACCTTTTATGTCGTTTGCTAAAAAGACGACAGAACCATGAGAATCATTTTACTGTTGAGTTGCTTCCTTGTTTCAAACTATACATTTAGCCAATTTACTGATCCGCATTCGACAAAACAACTTTTCTATACCTATAACGGAAATTCAGATACCCTGTTTTTTAACATCCCGGAATTTAATGGGTTGTTAACCTGTGATGTTCAACTGATCGATACTATCGACTATACCCAATCCGGACGAAAAGAATATGTTTTTTTAAAAACGTGTAATGGTTGGTTTGGCCGAAATGGAGCGACGTTTAGTGACCATGTTGAGTTAAGGATAAAAACCTATGAAATTTGGGATTTAGACAAAAAGAAGCAATTGTTCAGCGCCACCTTTTCTTACGATCATTGGTTCTCTTTTTACCGTGCTGCCCTAATAATACCCAACACTTCAGGGTATGATAAATATGAATATCACATAGCTATTCTCAAGGACAAAATACTCATTTCAAACCTTAAAATGGCTCCGCTGAAACTAGAAACGGATTCTAACGGAGAAACTGTCAGTGTTAATCAAAATATTAAGCCGGACAACGAAGCGGGTGTCTATCTTTTTCACGATACTTCATTTATAAAACAAGCTCCTCTTGAAACCATAAAAACAATTTTTAACGCCTACATCTCGAATCAAGAGAATATAGACACAGAGGTGAACAAAGACCTGATGCGGGTGAGTTTAAAGTCGCTAACCGTCGTAACAGACCAGGAAAGCTTGGTTCTCCTGATCAATGTATGGATGTATTACGACCCGACAGATTTCCACGACATTCCGTCTATTTACACCATCTTAAAAAACAGCCGACCTCAAAGTATTGAAGCCGTTAAAAATAGAATAGCCAATAAAAAAGAGTGGGAAAATGAGGGTTCAGCACCCTATTCAGACCTGAAGGGTTTGCTGAAACGGCTTGAAGATGAAAATGATGAAAGATAAAACGGGAAATTTAAACACGATTATCATACTGATCTTTCATACCAACTTATACTTGTCCTTTTTGGGGCAGAGTAAATACTCCCTACCCCAGGCAGCGTGGAACAAGTGCAAGACGTCTAAGCCATATCTGCTTTATACGTATTTAAGCGTATCTTGAACCTTAAACCTGTCTCCATGAAAAAAATTACCCTCGTTTTCCTTTTGTTTGGCTTCTGCATTTTAAGCCGGGCACAAAGCTTTCAATTCCAGATGTATTTTGAAGACGCTGTAGGGAATAAAGATACTATCACCCTGGGTTATGACGCCAACGGAACAGCCCTGATCGACCCTTCATTCGGGGAAGTAGATATTATCGGAATTCCGCTTGATTCGACCTTTGACGTGCGCATTTCCAACGCACGCTACAACCAAATAAATCCGACCTTTCAAACGAAAAAACAAATTGTTGCCGATTCATGCTCCGGATGGTGGTTTCATGCGGTATCGATCGAAATCCATAGCAAAAACTGGCCAGTTACAGCGTCATGGGACAGCGCTTTATTTAATGCGGATTGCCGAGAAGGCAGTGTGTTCACAGGGATGTCGCCAGGAGGATGGTGGGATGTATTCGGCCAGCCCAGTAATCTGAATCGGGCCGAATTAGCGACGCATTCCCAGGTGACCTTTACCTCCAATTACAATCCGGCAACGCCCGGCAACCTGTACGACGCATATGTCAATTCGACGAATGATACCATCCCGGTTTTCTGGATGGCCTTCGGTGATTCGTCTTTATTGAGACTGGATGTCCTTGGGCTCTCCCCTGAACTCAATGCCTATCCGAACCCGGTTGTCGATTTCCTTCATCTTGACATCGAATCGGATTTAATTCATGAAATTCATGTAGTTGATCTGGCTGGCAGAAGCACGCTTGTTGAATACAAGAATGGGCATATCGACATGAGGACTTTTCAGAGTGGAAATTACATGCTCATCCTTAAGCTCACAGAGGGTACCTGTTTAAAAAAGAAAATACTTAAAAAGTAAGACCCCGCCTCTCACACTTTTTCTGTAAAAAAATCCTCTTATGACCAAAACCGACCGGGAATAGTGAAAGAACTCGAAGATCATAGCTGGTTCCCGCCATTTTTAAGGAACTTTCAAACGGAATTCATCGGTTTTGTTGTTGCGCGCTTTCATGTATACGAGGGTTTTGTACAGCACCTTAAAACCTTGAATCTACCTCTCCAACCCATGACGGATCTTTGCTCCGGCAGCGGGGAACCGGCTATCAGCATTTTCAGAAAAAGTGGCTGTTTCAGCCAACTTTTCCTCAGTGATAAATATCCCAACGCTTTGCCTTTCAAGGATGGCAACACCGTCCATACAATTTTACAAAGCGATGTCCTTGAAATGGAATTTCAGTCCGGAACCTGTTACACGATGTTCAATGCCTTCCATCATTTTACGGATGAAGACAAAATAAAGATCGTACAAAAAATGCAGTTCTCAGGTTCCCGTGCCTTTCTGGTCGAAGTACTGGAACCCACTCCATTTTGCCTGTTGAAAGTGTTCGTAACCGGCACCCTGGGTTCTTTGCTGTTAACCCCACTTATTTTTCCGTTCTCGCTGCGACGTTTATTCTTTACCTATGTCTTTCCTGTGAACATCCTTACCATCACCTTTGATGGTGTGGTATCGGTTTATAAATCCCGTTCCGTGAAACACTACCAAAAATTATTTACAGGCCTTGGGGAAACCATTAAAACATTCCGGCTCTCCAATGGGTTATTTTCTCTTATCGTGATACACTGTGAACCTCAGAAATGATAGGACTCAATGCACTGTGGAAATTCAGCCGGCCACACACCATCATCGGCAGTGTGATCAGTATCGTTACCCTTTATTATATTGTTTACAGGGTCCAGGGAATATTCAACCTTCCCTTCTTATTGATGGCTTTGGGCACGGGCATCTCCTGCAATATTTTTATTGTCGGTATCAACCAGATCGCTGATGTAAACATAGATAAGATCAATAAACCCTACTTGCCGATCCCATCTGGATTATTAAGTGTGCGCAAGGCCAGGATCGTCGTATTCACTGCCCTGATTATCAGTCTTATTTTTGCTTTATGGATCTCCCCCTATCTCTTCGGCATCGTTGCCTTATCGACAGCCATCGGCTGGGCCTATTCCATGCCCCCGCTTTATTTGAAACGGCATCACGTAAGCGCCGCCCTGGCCATCGCAACAGTTCGCGGCATCCTGCTCAATGCCGGTGGCTTTCTTGTTTTTAATTATGAGATAAACCACTCCCTTGAAATGCCCGTTAATGTGGTCATCCTCACATATTTCATCCTGGCATTCAGTATCGTCATTTCCTGGTTTAAGGATTTGTCAGACATGGAAGGCGATGCGAAATACCAAATCAAAACCCTGGCCATCCAGTACTCGCCCAGAGCGGCTTTGATCACTGGGAATCTTGTGGTCGCAGCGGCCTACCTATTTACCCTTTATATGAAATGGGATGATTTTTTTAATGCAGAAACCCCCACATATGAAACCAGGGTCCTTTTTATCGGTCATCTTGTTTTATTTGGCTGCTTCATCCTCAATGCCTTGTCGATACGGCCTGGCGAACTCCAATCCATTAAAAAATTCTACAAACGTTTCTGGTGGTTCTTTTTTGCCGAATATGCCGTTTATCTGCTGGCATATGCCGTGGAAGCTTTTTAAATGCGATCGGGATAAACTGTTGGCTGACTTTCAAAACAAATAGGTAGTTTAGTTTTAAATTAGCCCAATGAGAAAAATAATTTCCTTTATGCACATATCGCTGGATGGTTTTGTAGCAGGACCGAACGGAGAAATGGACTGGATCAAATTTGATCAGGAGCTTTTTGATCATGTAGAAAGTCGGATAAGCCAGGGCGACACGGCATTATATGGACGCGTTACTTTTCAGATGATGGAAAACTACTGGCCGACCGCAGCCGATAAGCCCAACGCGACCAAACACGACATTGAACATGCCAAATGGTATAGCAAGGCTCACAAAGTTGTTTTATCAAAAACAATGAATGATGCGGGTTTGTCGAACACAACAATTATTAGCGAAAACCTAAGGGACAGAATAAATGAAATTAAACACCAGTCAGGTGCAGACATCTTGCTTTTTGGCAGCCCGACTGCAACCCATTCCCTTATCCAACAGAACCTGATCGACGGTTACTGGCTTTTTGTTAATCCCATAATTCTCGGACGAGGCATTCCTTTGTTTGCAGATATCAAGGAAAAAATAAATCTAAACCTACTATCGACCCGGCCATTTGCCTGTGGGGTAACAGAGCTGAATTATATGGTGGACAGAAAATAATGACAAATGGTAAAGGGGCCTTGCAACCCTCCTTTTATAAGGATGTACAAGGAAAAGTAAGCAACCAATTGAATTCCCAAACTCGTTCTCACAATTAATGTGAACTATTTATCATAATATGGCACCGACCTCAAGAGCCTCAGCAACATTAGAACTAAAAAAACTATGAAGCTTCTATCTCTCCTTCTTTTTCTCAGCCTTCCTACACTCTCGTTTGGGCAGTACAACTATTCTTTCCTGAAAGAGTATTTTTTCGGCAGACAACCCAGTGCACGGGCAGAAGCGATGGGACGGAGTTATGCTTCTATAGACGGGGACCTGACAACAGCTTTTTATAATCCCGCAGGGGTCGCAAGCATTCAGGGACTTGAATTAAGTGGCTCATACTCATCGCCTTATTACCTTGCAAAAGATGCGAATTATGGATTTGTGAGTGTATGTTATACGTTTAACGACTACCTTGTAATCGGACTGAACCGAAACCAGTTTTCCTTCGGAAAGAATATCATTTTTACTGACGATCAGGGGAATACCCTGCCTTATTCTCCGTATGAAACAAACTACTGCCTGACTATAGCCTCACAACCGATCAAAAACTTATATCTGGGTCTAAATACAAATTGTTTGATATGGCAGCCTCTGGACAGGAAAGCGACAGCGTTCTACTTCGACTTTGGTGTGATCAAGAAGTTTTCGTTCGCTCAAAAAGTAGCAAGCGGTCACTCCGTTAATCTGGGAGCAAGTATTGTAAATTTCAATTATGGAAAAATCACATTGGACAATAACGGAAAAAAATTGCCCCATGTTTTACCCGTAATTACAAGACTCGGAGCTAATTATCAGTTCACTCTCGATAAACATTGGCTCATCGACACCCTGAAGACCTTTAACTTTTTAATTCAGGGAGAATTCCAGGATGTTTTAAATTCCGGCTATGAAACTGCCCTTCGCACAGGGGGTGAAATAACCTTTCTCGAGATCCTATCCATTCGTGCGGGCTATTACAAAGAAACCATCGACGACTATGGTAATCCTGCTTTCAATAAGGGAGAAATAAAGGCGCTGACCTACGGCTTCGGCTTACAAATTCCTCTGTTTAAATTGACAAATATTCCCCTGAACATAAATTTTGACTACACTTCTTTGCCGCAACCAGACCACACAACCGCTTATTACAACTTTGGTAATTTTACAACATACAATTTGAGGCTGAACTGGATTTTCAAAGACAAAAAATAGTAGGTTGAATGACAAATCTTAAGTTCCTAGATTTCAGCATAGGGCAAATCGACATGAGGGATTTTCAAGCTGGAAATTATGTGTTAATGGTTCGTTATACAGATGGTACCTGCCTGAGGAAGAAAATTATTAAAAATTAGAATGAAAAGAAACGTAGATCTCGCCAACCGGCTTCGTGAAGTGCTGCTCGATGGAAAATGGATCGCCAATACCAACTTCAAAGACCAAATAAGCCGTGTTAGTTGGCAGCAGGCTATCCATCAGGTGGAAAATTTAAACACCATTGCCCTGCTAACCTTTCATATCAACTACTATCTGGACGGGCTTCTCAGGGCTTTTGAAACAGGCCGACTTGAAATTAGCGACAAGTACAGTTTTGACCTTCCGCCTATAGCATCAGCAGAAGAATGGGATACTTTGCGCACCAGGTTTTTTGCCAATGCTGAAAAATTCGCAAATCGAGTTGAACAAATGGATGACAGTTTGTTCGACCAGCCCTTTATCGATGAAAAGTATGGAAGCTATTGGCGCAATATAGAAGGGGTTATTGAGCATAGTTATTATCATTTGGGGCAGGTTTCGTTGATCAGGAAGATGATTGTGCATGGGTTATGATAAAGCAGCTTGGTTCAGGCGGCAGGGCACAGGCGGCAGGGTATTCTGTTTTGAAACTCCAAATATGAAATTCAATCTGTTAATTGCACGTGATTTATGAATCCTTTTTTAATCAGCTTTATCATTCTCCTCTTCAGTTGGCCCCTTGCATCTGACCATTCTTCGCGTCTTGAAATTGGAAAGCCTGTTTGCGGTCATAACTTGAGTGGAAATGAGTATGAAGACTTTAGAAAACGTGCAGATGAGTCTGGAAACGTATACGATACTGATACCTTATGGAACATTTATGATCAGCTTAATGATTCGATTAGAAATGTTTTGCCTGACAATATTGAGGTTGAAATATTCCTGTCACTCTTAAATGATAAAGAAGTAGGTATTGATGTGATCATGCCCGAAAATGACGCCTATTTTCAAAAAATCCGGTGCGTGGTCATGAATGCTAACTTTAAAGGAAAAATGCCTTCCAGACGTTATCTCTGCATTTTTTCATTTGAAAACATAGACAAACCCTTGCAGGTAGCGGTGAAGAGAATCGAGTAGGCACGTAGGTATTACAGAAACAAATAATGCATTAAATTGAAAATCCAATACTGTTCCGATCTCCATTTGGGCATCACCATTCCAATACCCCTGAGTTTAAAATTGGAAAAACAAGCATGATCACCAATCAGTTGGGTTATGTGCAGATGGGGGAACATTTTGGGTTTGAAACGAATTCCTTCTTTGAGATTTGATATAAGCCCAACTCAACCAAGGCCAAACCAAATAAAAAATCAATTGCGTATATTTGTTATAGAAGCGGACGCAGATGGACAAAGCGCTAAAAATAGAAACTATCTTATCTCAGATCAGAAAACTAGATCATGAAACCAGATTATACCTCATGGAACGACTCGTACGATTGGTGGGGCAACAAGATAGAAAGAAAGAAAAAACTTCTTCACACCTGCTTGAACTAAATAATTTGGGTGCCGAAATTTGGAAAGATGTAAATATTGATCAGTACGTCCAACAGGAAAGGCAATGGGATTAACGGCCGGATTGTTAGATAAGACTGTATTTCTCGATACTGCTCCTCTTATCTATTTCATTGAAGGCCATTCAATATATCAAGACCCACTATTCGAACTATTTAAAGCAAATGACGAAGGCAAACTTCGTTTTGCAACTTCGACTTTGACATTATTGGAGGTGTTGGTTCAACCCATGCGTCTAAATCGAAGTGACTTGGTCGACAAATACGAACAAATCCTTACCAGTTCTCCCCATCTAGATATCTACGACATAGATTTCCGTATAGCGAGACGAGCTGCGCAATTAAGAGCTAAATACAACCTTAAAACACCTGACGCGCTTCAAATAGCAACTTGCGTTGAACGCAAATCTGATGTGTTCCTAACGAATGACGTAGATCTGAAAAAAGTGACGGAAGTAGCCGTGTTGACACTAAAAGAAATCATTGATAAAGGACCGCTATGAAAAGGATCGACAGTGAATTTACACCCCTCGTTAAACTTTTTCCAATCATTATAAGTTCCTTCTTTTTCCTGCTTTTACTCTGGGTATTCTTTCTCCTCAAAAATGTGTGGGCTATTGTGATACTCGTGGCATTAGGGTGTATTTTCTACGGCTTTTATAAAAACTTCTGGCTGAAACTCTCCAAAATTGAGTACGATAAAAATAGCCGTAAAATTCATGTTGAGCCTGAGGGAATTACAATACCGATTGAATCCATTCAAAAGATCAGAACAGAATTTGGCGCTTTCCTGGAGTTCTTTCCTTTGACAATCATTGAATATAAACGAGAGGATAACAAACCGGGATCAATTCACTTTATCGCAAGAAGATCAATATTCAAAACCAAAATCGGGAACGATATTATTTCGTATTTCGATCAATAATAAACAAAAATAACTGAACCCCAAGGTGCGAAAGCCTGAATCCCCGTAGATTCTGCTCAGTCCGTCGCACTTCGGCCCGGATGATTCGTTTGGCCTATCCTTCGACAAGCTCAGCAAACGGACTATAACCTCATCCCCAGGTCCCCTCGTCTCCAAGTCTCACCATCTTGTCCGCCGAAGCTGGCCGCAATTCATCGCCTTACCGAAATTCCCATCAGCGTAGGCGGACCCTGTCTTTAAAATACCTCTCCCAAAACCACTCCACATCCAAGCCAAGGCCATAGGTATAGATCGGTGCGCTGAAATCGGAAGAGATGGTATTGGAGAATAAGGCATAACGGTAACCAATGCCTGCTCCTGCGGTGAACCAGGGTAGAATTCTGAAACTGGCATTGAGTGAAACTTCAAAGGGGACGAACTTAAAATTTTTGTAGAACCTTACTTCTCCTCCTTCATTGCGCTCGAGCCTGCTGCCAAAGCCAAAGCCGCTTTGAACAGGGAGCGCCAGTTTCCATCGACCCCGGTTGAAAAGCACATAGTCGCAGGTAAATGCGAGGTACATAAATTTATTCTCCTGGAAACGGGTTTCCTGGGCGGGAGTACCCTGGGCATAGACGTACTCCCGGGTGATAGTGTGGCGCAGACGGTACATGCCTGCCAGTAAACGGATCTTGCCCCCATAGCTCAGGCCAAAACGTACTCCGTCAATTTGGGCCGGCTCATCCCGAACAAATGAATTTCGTCCATCAAATGAAAAATAGTTCGTCGGCTCCTTCTTCAGGTATATCCGAAAAGTGTCAAGGGGATTGTATTGCGCCTTTGCCGAAACAAGCGTCAGAGTAAGGAAAACAAGCCCTATCCAGCGGCGCACCTGTTATGCAGTTTGTTTCGCGGGCATAACCTTGGGCAGGTCGAGTTCTTTGATCTTCGACCAGCCTCCATACACGTTTTTTACCCGGTCGAAACCTTTGGCCTTTAATAGGGATGCCGCGATCATACTTCGATACCCTCCCGCACAGTGTACAAAATAGGTGTCCTCCTTTTTCAGACTCGGTATCTGTTTTTCCAGGTCCTGAAGGCTGCCCGAGGTGGCGCCTTCCAAATGGCAGGTATCCCATTCGCTGGGTTTCCTCACGTCAAGCACTACGGGTTTTTCATGTTTATAGTCCAGGGCAAATTCTTNNATATCAAGCTGGCGGCCTGCTTTTTTCCATGTTTCTATACCTCCTTCGAGATACCCTTTGATCTGGTCAAAGCCAACACGGGCCAGGCGGGTTACGGTTTCTGCTTCCTTACCTTCCTCACAAACCAGCACCAAAGGAGCATGGATCGGAAGCAAAGTGCCGGCCCATATCGCGAACTGTCCGTTAAGCCCAATATTTAGCGACTTCGGGATAAATCCGAGTTCAAACTCATCCGGAATACGGGTGTCCAAAACGGTAATTCCCTGATTTCTTAATTCATTAAAAGCCTCCAGCGACAAAGCCTTATTGCCCTGCAGGGTCACGCTTTCTAAGCTGTCATAGCCCGACTTATTCAAACGGGCATCGTCAAAAAAGTAGTTGGGCGGAGGGGTGATCCCGTCCGTAACCTGGCGAATAAATTCTTCCCGGCTCATGGGCTGCAAGGCATAATTCGTGGCCTTCTGGGCTCCAATGGTAGAGAAGGTTTCCGGTCCTAAATTTTTTCCACAGGAAGATCCCGGTCCGTGCGCGGGGTAAAGGATGATCGAATCAGCCAGGGGCCTGATCTTGTTGTTCAATGAATCGTACATCATGGATGCCAATTCCTCTTTTGTCATTTTTCCATCCAAAAGATCCGGACGGCCTACATCACCCACAAAAAGGGTATCACCGGAAAACAAACAATAGTCTTTCCCTTCTTCATCCTTCAATAAATAACAGCTCGATTCAGGCGTATGACCCGGGGTGTGCAGCACTTCCAGGCTGATCTTACCCAGCTTCAATATTTCCCCGTCTTTGGCTTCATGAATGGAATATAAGGTCGTGGCTCCCGGTCCATATACGATCTCAGCTCCGGTTTTTTTGGCCAGATCGAGATGACCCGACACAAAATCAGCATGAAAATGGGTTTCGAGGATGTATTTGATCTTTACACCACGCGCCGCTGCCTTTTCCACATAGGCGTCCGTATCACGTAAAGGGTCAATGATGGCCGCCTCGCCATCCGATTCGATATAATAAGTGGCCTGCGCCAGACAATTCGTATAAAGTTGTTCAACCAACATACTTCTCCTTCTTATGGGTTAATAACTGAAATTCCTTGAGATAAACCGGTTCAAAATAGGCCAGATCCAGAAAATCCTCTGCCTCAAATTTACGAAAGCTCTCATTAAGCTGATAAGTTGCTGATGGAAAAATTCCCGCCACGATAGAAATGTCGGAACGTTCGGCTAATATCTCCTGCAATTTTTCGGCCCCATCTCCGATCAGGACCTTTTTCCCGGGAAATCCTTCCCAAGCTTTTGCTTCAACGATCAACGGCCGTATTGGCGAAACTTCGGCACCTGTTTTATCATAAACAGCCTGGTATACCTCCATTCTCCGGGCATCAATACAGGGAATGATCCAGTCGCTCTCCTGATTCCCTTCCAAATAGTGTCTGGCCATGCAAGCCAGTCCCGATTGTCCAATAACCGGAATTCCATATCCATACGCCAAACCCTTAACCAATGAAACCCCGATCCGCAGTCCGGTATAGGATCCCGGTCCTGTATTCAGCGAAAGGGCATGCGGCTTACCTTGGCTTTCGATTAATGTTTCACAATAGTTTGCCAGCAACTCTGCATGGCTGTTCATTTCTCTGATTTCGCGTACCTCGAGGCAATTACCATCCTCAAACATGGCCACCGAACATACACTTCCTGAACTTTCTATGGCTAAAATCCGACTCATGAAAACGTTTCCCAGAACATTTTAATCAATACCAGGATCACAAATATGGAAAAAATTACCTTGGCCGTTTTCGGGGCTAGAATATGGCCTGTTTTTACCCCTATCGGCACGGTAAGCAAAGTACCTATGATCATGGGAATGACAATGGGATAGAGGATAAATCCGAGATGGCTGACTTCAAGACTTTGTTGAACCGGCTCCTGAAACATGTAATACAAGGCCGTGGGAAGAGCAAAAAACGGAACGACTCCGGCCGATACCGAAATGGCCTTTTTCATTTCCAGCTTCAGAATATTTACAAAGGCCGGGATCATGATCAGTCCGCCACCCAAGCCACTAAAAGCAGTAAAGATGCCTGTAACCGCTCCGACAATGCCGAAATTTTTAAGGGGGATCTCAGCCTTCAGGTTGTCGGGCGCATTGCGGCTTGTCAGCATCCGAACAACAGCCGGAATGAGCAATGCAGCAAAAACCAGGTTAAAAATATCTTTCCGGTACCAATCGCCGATAGAAATGATCCAGGAACCGAGCAATACCGTAACAACTCCCGGAATCGCGGTATAGAGAATAAATTTCGGGAAAAAGTTACCGGCTTTATACTGCCTCCAGGTATTGAAGGTTCCGGTAAAAATGATAACAGCCAGGGAGTTGGCAAGGATAAATTTTACTGTTTCCTGCTCGATCCCGTATTGTTTCAGAACGAGGTCTAAAATAGGAATAAAAATAATTCCTCCTCCTACACCCAGAATTCCGGAAAGAAAACCTCCGAAAGCACCGGCAAGTAAGAGAAGGAACAGATCAAAAAGTTCAGGCATAGGGGAAATATACACTAGCCCAGCGACTTTTATGCCTAAGCTTTATTTGGAAAGCGATTTTTTCAATTTGGCAGGGTCATTCAGAATTTCTACAGCTTTCCTGATCTCATTGTCATGGGTAAAACCGATCTCAAACCTGCCTGACTGGTAATAAAAATGCCTGGCGATCTCTTCTTCCAGCAGTTTTTGGATCTCTTCGCGGTTTTTGAGCACATCGGCCTTTTTGTCATGGTTCAGCGCATCCAACATACTGGTATAATTCGACTCCAGGGCTTCAAAATAGCCTTCTTTTTTCGCCTTCTCCGCCATTTCACTCAGTTCCTTTTCGGTTTCTGTCTGGTAAGCGTAGTCTTTGTCCTTGATAAATTCCAAAAAGCCATTCCAATCCTCCTCGCTCATTACAAAATCACGGGCAGGAGAGATCGATTCGTGCTTACCACGGAATTCAACCGCATAATCGAAGATGAGGTTTTTTCTGAGCAGGCTGATGGCAATATTGCTGTAATCTTTCGCTTCCATCGCAATATCAGGTTCAATACCTCCTCCGTCATATACCGTACGGCCATTCCTGGTTTTAAACGCCTTTTTAAGCGAATCGGGTACAGACCCTACACTTCCATCCTCGTTGCGGTTCGAATAGTCTAACGCCTGGATACATCTTCCACTTGGCGTATAATATTTCTGTGTGGTGATTTTCAATTGGGTACCGTACTTCAATGGCCGGGTTGATTGTACCAGGCCTTTTCCAAATGTACGCTGACCTAAAACCACACCGCGATCAAGGTCCTGAATGGTGCCGGAAACAATTTCAGAAGCTGATGCAGAACGGCCATTTGCCAGAACAACAAGCGGAATTTCCAGATCGACAGGAGAATTCAGGGTTTTGTATTCCCTGTTCAGGTCACTAACTTTTCCTTTGGTGGATACAACCAGCTGATCCCTTTCTATAAAAACATTTACCACATTGATCGCCTCATGAAGAAGTCCTCCGGGATTGCCTCTCAGGTCTAATACCACACCTTTCAGCGATGTATTCTTTTTCAGTTCGATCAGGGCGTTTTTTACTTCGTCCCCGGCTCCACTGGTAAATCCGGATAAACGGATATAACCGGTATTCGAATTGATCATACCGTAATAAGGCACATTTTTAACATGGATCTGTTCGCGAACAAGTTCCTTGTCCATTTCAACACCATGGCGACGTATTTTAACCTTCACCGGGGTATTGGGTGATCCTTTTAAAAGTTTACTTACCTCATCGGTACGCATGCCTTTTAACGACTTCCCGTCAGCCTCGAGCAATTCATCGCCCGGACGCAGGTCGGCTTTTTGCGCGGGAGAGCCTTCGTACGGCTCGTTTATGATGACATAATCGCCTTTAATACTAATCACCGCCCCAATTCCTCCATATTGACCGGTGATCTGAAAGCGGTAGTCTTCCGTTTCTGCTTCAGAATAATAGCTGGTATAAGGATCGAGCGATTCCAACATGGCGTCGATACCCGTGCGCATCAACTTGCCCGGTTCGATATCGTCGACATAATAGGTATGGACTTCTTTATAGATCCCCGTAAAAATGTCGAGGTTCTTCGAAATTTCGAAATACTCATCCACAAAGGATAAGGAGCCCAAAGCGGCACCTGTTATAGCTAATCCGAGAAGCCATTTCCGGCCACGGGCAGTTATCTTTTTCATAAGCAACATTTAAAACATAACGATGGGAAAATACAGTCTAGTTTACCTGACCGACAAATCTCTTTGCGATACTAAGAAAAATCCGTTCCACTTCTTGTTCTTCGATCTCTTTTTCTCCGACATACGAAATTGAAAGGTCCATCTTAACTGCTTTCGAAGTTAGATGCTCTTTGATGAGATGGGCGTTTTTTCGATAAACTTCGCGTAGAATTCTTTTAACGCGGTTGCGTTCATGCGCCTTGCGAAAGCGTCGCTTGGGTACGGCAAACAATACCCGAACCTGCATGACGCCTGCATCCTGGTGTTCAAGCCAGACCAGCTTAAGCGGATAAATAAAAATGGACCCGGTTTTTTCAGTAAACAGGCGTTGCACGGGCTTAATGCCCGACATCCGCTCCTTTTTACGGAAAAAGAACCTGCGGTCCACGTATATAAAATTAACAAAAAGAAAGGGAACGACTAACGCTTGTGGCGTCCTTCGCTGGAAACACTAAGTTTCTTTCTTCCTCTTGCTCTGCGTCTTGCCAACACTTTTCTACCGTTTGCAGAAGCCATACGCTCCCTGAAACCGTGTTTATTTCTTCTTTTTCTTTGAGAAGGCTGAAATGTTCTTTTCATAACTTAGCCGAAATTTTTAAGGACTGCAAAGGTAGACGTTCCGAGGGAATTCACAATAAGGGGATAAAATAATTTTCTAAATTATTCTTCCGTATTTTTGAATATGCCATTGCTACGACATTTATTTATTCTGCTTTTCATTACTGGTCTGCATGTTTCGTCTGAGGCCCAAACTACCAGATCTTTTTCCCTTTATTCACCGGGAGATCAGGCAACAGTAGTCCTGGAAGGGAATAAAACTACACTTTTTCCTTTTATATGGACAAGTGGAAAGGGGCCTCAAACCGCGGGTGTCAACTATGATTATTCGCTTATGTTTTTTAAAGACGGAGATACTACTTCGCCATTGGATAACATTACCAAAAATTGTTGTGCATCTTCCTTTGCCGACACAGTGCTTAATTTCACCGGAGAACAGTGGGATGGCTTTCTGAATGGCATTTCTCTCCAACTTAAAGGCAGAGAACTGGCCATTGGAGATACCCTGGATATGCTCTGGAGGGTTAATCTTTCGGCAGTCAGCTTTGGTCCTGTCTATGAATTCAGGCAATCGGATGCGGATTTTCGCGTTCGCTTTATTCGCGGACAATTTAGTGATGAATATGTTCCGGTAATCCATAAAACCCCTGCGAACTTTCAACAACTGGTTATTGAAGGGAATCCCAATCAGCTTGTTTTCTTTTCATGGACTTCTGCATATTGTCCCTCCGGCTGTTCCGCAGCCTCCTATGACCTGCTTATCGATACGGTTGATGGCGATTTTGAATATCCCTATCTGAGCTATTCGGTTCCGGCAAACGACAGTGCCCGGAATGTGAGTTATGCGGTTTTTAATCAATTACTTATAGATACCAAAACACCCCACAGGGCATCCCATAAAGTTTATTGGAAGGTCCTCGTTTATGGGAACAACCAGGTGGTTTACAGCCAGAGTAAAGGGGAATTTACCCTTGTAAACGGACTGCTCAATAATGAGAACGAACCTTTCAGCCTGCTAAGTCCAACTACGAATGCTATGATCCATCTCAACGGATTGCCCAATACTCCCCTTAATTTTTCATGGGAATCAACCTACACGCCCCTGGCTGCTCCTGATCGCTATGCGGTGGGATTTGACACGGCGGGAGCTTCGCCGAACTTTGGAAATCCGCTTTTTGAGTTTGTCCCGGCTAATGGCGGCACCGATACAACTTTACTTTTAACCTATGATCAACTTGACAAAAAATTGGATTCCTTGTATCCCGGATGGACACAGGCCAATATGATCTGGGGTGTAAAGGCAAGTATCAACGGCACCGATTATTACCAAAATGAACCCTTTGCGATCGAATTTAAATCCGGCGTATTAAACAGCCATTCAGCTGCCTCAGAAGCTGCCTTGAGCGTGTATCCGAATCCGGCTAATGACCATTTATTTCTGGAAGCCTCGGATCATTCCAGGAATATTATCCTGTATACCGTTCATGGGCAAATCGTTTACAAACACATTTTGATAGCTGGTGAAAGCTCAATTCCCTTGTCGGATCTGCCGGAAGGGATGTATATCCTTGTTATGCAGGACGGAGAGCTGACTTTCAGTGAAAAAATCGTCATTCGTCGTTAAGCGGCGAAGCTTTCACCAATACCAGGCGTTCCCGTTTACTTTGGCCATCCGGGTTCGTCCAAACGATACAAATTATATACGGTCCGTTAGGTAAAGGTTGGCCGAGCGCATCATATCCTTCCCATTTAAGCGTGCCCGAACTCCCGCATGGCAGGTTATTGGTCCATTCACACACCTCTTGACCTCCGGGGTTGTAAACATTAATTGAAACATGACTTCCGGGATCCAGCTTGTCGTAAACCAGCAAGGCCAGGTCTTCGAAGCCATCTCCATCCGGTGAAAAGGTTGCGGAAACCAGTTTCCAGTACTTTTTTGGGGTAACGGATACTTCCCGGCTTTGCGAATTTTTCCTTCCCGGTGTCCCAAAATTCGAGCTGGCAGATGCCGAGGTCCAGTTATTTGCCGGGTCTGCTGTTATTTCGGGGTCGATACGCTCCAGACTTACCCCTTCCGTATTAAGAAGGATCTGGCTATGAAACTTTTCAGAATAGCGAAAAGAATCCGCAATAGTTCCGAATGAATCCAGAACCACAATCACTCCCTCTGAATTCGGAAATGAAGGGAAGTTTTTCATTATCCTTACCCGGCCTTCATCATAAAAATTATACAGGGAATTCAGGCGATGATGGGCTTCAGTAAGCACAACATATGCTCCAGGCATCAACAAATAACCTTCAAAGGAAATGGTGTATTGCTCCTTTAAGCTACCATCAGCATTCAGGTTGCACAGTTTCATCCCCTTCAGGTCAATGGCCTCCGTCCCGGCATTAAAAAGTTCTACATAATCCGGATCATCCCCTATCGGGTCGGAAAGGATTTCATTGATACGCAGGGCTGATACTGATTCGGGGAGCCGAAATTCCAATACCTGTTTGAGCATGCTTTCGCCATTGCAACCGCTTATCCCCGAAATTTCTATCCGATAGCCTTGCCCATCCTGCAAACTATCGCTCCATTCCAACATCCAGCTTCGAAAATCGTTGCCGGCCAGCTCCCAGTTTACAGGACTTCCCGAGGCGTCCATAATAGATATCTCGGGCTGTTCGGTTTGAATAGGGGAAGAAAAACGAATGCGCAAGTGCCGCTTCGATTCCGGATAAATTTCCTGAAGCTGTGGAATGATGGGCGCATTATCGACCACAATAAAACTATGCACGCCAGGTTCTCCTCCATATACGGCTGAAGCCTGCCAATCACCAGGGTAACTGCAGGCACGCGTGCTATCCTGGCGCTGCAAAGTATAGCCCATGGCTTTCTGTGGCCAGCTTTGAAATTGGCTCTCAGAATAAGAAACGGCATCCAGAAGTACTCCATTCACGTTTTTCAAAGCCAGCTGCCCTGATTTGCTGTTTAAAACAGGCATAGCTTTAAGGGCCAAATAGGGAATGCCTGAAAAATAGGATGTATCGGTTTCTTTGCATAGAATCAGTGCCTCGGATGGATAAAGAAGCCGGTTGCCCAGGAAGAACTCTTTTTCCCCATAGGTCAATGCTGTTCCTGCTAAACTCTGAGCCTTATCTCCCAGGTTGTATACTTCGATGAACCCGGCTTGACCGGTATTCGGTTTGAAATGAATTTCGGTGAAGATCAGTTCATGCGGGGCCGGAATTTCCGGAATGGCATAACGAAAGGCCAGGGTCTCACTGCTTCTGTTGCCTTCACAGTCTTCCAGATGGCTCAAACTTACCTGGTATTCCATTCTGGCGTCATCCGGCAAAGGGGCAGGCAAATTCACCCGATAATGAGCAGGGCTGAGAGTCCGAAGAACAAGGCTGTCGCTAAAAATGCAAAACCTTGCCTGAAGCGTATCTATGGCTTCATTCAACTGTACATCAATGCGCGAAGGCCCGATCAGTTCAAAACCCAGAACAAAAGGAGCGATGGTATCATAGATGCGCTGATCACTGCTGTTCACTTTTCCAGGGGTGCCGCCTGAAAGAGCCGGGCTCGAGGTAAAATTCTCTTCCTCCATAAGGCAGGGGTTCAGCGGGTCCTGTTTTTCAAGACTATACCCTCCGCTTCTTTTCAATACATCATCATGCCATTGGTCTGTATAATTCAGCCATTCGAGGGTGTCGCCCTGCCGGTTCTGAAGCAATAATCGGTCGCCTGAATTGTTCAAAAAGCTGTTACTAAACCCGAGTTCGAGGCAGTCGCCATAACTTGCCATTAAAGAACAATTCCCCGCCGCGGTGAGGATCAGAAACGCTCCCGGCTCAATTTCGAATTCGGGAAAAACAAAAGAAGCGCTCAGGTCGGATAGTGTAAAATTCTTTAGTTGCCGCTTTTGTGTTCCTCCATTGTACAACTCAAGCCATTCCACTTCAGGCAATCCTGCCGGGGGCGAAGGGTCAGGAAAGAGTTCGGTGATCTGGATCTCCCGAAAATTATACGGTACAAAGTGAAGAGCCAGGGCAGTATCTGCCGAAGGGTTACCGGATGCATCCTCAAAGCCGCTCAAAGCAACCGGCAAGCCCGCATTTGATTTTATTTCACAGTACATTTCCCTCGTATTCAGCCAACTAAACGCGACATCTAAACCGTTGATATCCTTAAATCTCCCTTTCGTTGTATCCATTCCTTCCGACCACGTCAAAAGCCAATTCAGGCTATCTAAATCGTAAACAGAAACAAGGCCGGGAAGCAGGGTATCGATATCCGGATGGCCAAAATAGATGGCGTCCAGGAAAAATTTGCCGGCATTGGAAGAGGAATAACAGGCGCGAATACGCAATGTTTGGGGATGAATTTCCTTTAAACTGCCCTTGCCTTCCAATACCCAGGAGTTGGTATCGCCCTGTATTCCAAGATCCAGGGATATCGTTCCGGCAATTTGACGCAGACGAATGGCAATTAAGTTGGATGATGAGGAGCCAAGCCGTTTATCTACGCCATCAATTACAACGCTATCCGACCCCTGGCTTCTGTAATACACGGAAACTTCATCCGGAGTGCCGCCAAGTCGTACCACGATAGATGACCTGTACAGGCTGTCTTCCAATTCTATTTCCATATAATTATTTGAAGAAGTAGCCAACAAGAGGTGGGCTAAAAAGCGTAATTCCATATCTGGCCCCGCTGTGACTCCCCGTTCAAGCCGGATACAGCTTCCGCTCACAGCGGGCCCCTGACTTTTCAGCCTGCCTTCTTCCTGGGTCCAATATATAAGGTCGCCTTTCCAGGGTGCATAAACATGGAAAGGTTCCAGGGAAAAATCTTCTCTCCATTGGGCACCAACCACGGGGCACAGGAAAAGAAATAAAAGAATAAGGATAGTTCGGTTCATCTCGTGAAATTAGGATAAAGCTGTACTTTTGCCGGTCACGAAACGGTCAAAAAATTGTTATGAAAGTCGCAGTGGTAGGTGCAACCGGCATGGTTGGTCAGGTAATGCTTCAGGTTTTGGCGGAAAGAAACTTTCCGGTCAGCGAATTGATCCCTGTGGCTTCGGCTAAATCGGTGGGTCAGGAAATTACCTTTAAAGGAAAAAGCTGGAAAATATGTTCGATGGATGAAGCCATAGAACGTGCACCTGATCTGGCGCTGTTTTCTGCGGGAGGCTCCGTTTCGCTGGAAAACGCTCCCCGTTTTGCAGAAAAAGGAACCCTGGTGATCGACAATTCCTCAGCCTGGCGTATGCATCCCGACAAAAAACTGGTGGTGCCCGAGGTGAATGCCCATGTGCTCCAAAAAAGCGACCGCATCATTGCCAATCCGAACTGTTCGACCATACAGATGGTACTGGCCTTAAATCCGCTTCATAAAAAGTACCGTATTCGCCGCGTGGTTGTGAGCACATACCAAAGTGTTACGGGAACGGGAGTAAAAGCTGTTGAACAACTGATGAACGAACGTCGGGGAATTCAGGGTGAAATGGCCTATGCTTATCCCATCGACCTCAACGTTATTCCTCAAATCGATGTGTTTCTGGAAAATGCCTATACGAAAGAGGAAATGAAAATGGTCAATGAAACCCGTAAGATCATGGGCGATGAAAGCATCCGCCTGACATCCACGGCCGTGAGGATTCCGGTTATGGGCGGACATAGTGAAGCGGTAAATGTGGAATTCGAAATGGACTACGACTTAAACGAATTGCGCGCACTGCTCACCTCAACTCCGGGCATTGAAGTGGTTGACGACCCTTCTGCTCAAAAATACCCGATGCCAAAAGATGCCCAGGGTAAAGACGTCACTTTGGTGGGTCGCCTGCGTCGCGACGAGTCGCAGCCGAACAGCCTGAACATGTGGATCGTATCCGACAACCTGAGAAAAGGCGCCGCCACCAATGCTGTTCAAATCGCAGAGTACTGCCTGGCTAATACGTTAATTTGAAATTTTTCAGGAACTGTGCCTGGGCGGAAATCTCCTTGTCGTTTTTCTTCTTTTTCTCCGGCTTTTTGAATTGGTCTGCACGAATATTTCCCATCCAGGAAACAAACATCATCCGACTGGTCGTTCCCGCATAAGGCATGTCGCCCATGGCATTCTTGTACGATGTATTCAAAAAATCATCCAGGTAATACTGGAATTTGATCATTCCATATTTGCTGAACTGAAGCCCCACAAATACTGAAGGTAAAAACCGATTGGTTTCGTCACTTATCCAATTGCTCCGCTTCAGCTTTTCTCCACCAATGAAACGTTTTTCTTTAAAATGAAAGAGCAGCTCATATTCAGCACCTAGTGCAAGGAATTTGTCCTTTTTCAAATTTCCCAACTTGAGCATGAGCGGAATTCCCAGGGTATACGAGCGGCGTTTGATCTTCTCGTAGGTTTTAACATTACTCATATCACTAGCCAGTGCATAGGTTTCGTTTTTCGTGATCCAGCCTACGTTCTTCATACTCAACCCAAAGGCAATCCCGATCGATTTTGAAAAATCGATATTGTATTTATGATTAATATGGAAAAATACGGTAAACCTCGGAGGACCGGAAATTTTCATGCCGCTGCTATCGCGGTAATCGGCAAAAGAAAAGATAATCTCACCACCACTGGTCCTGTATTGTGCCGTGGAACTGTTTGGCCATAAAATACAGGCCAAAGCCGTCAGAAATAAGAATTTCTTCATAAAACCCGTGACTTGTTTAATCAATTTGTCAAAACTATTGAAAATGTTTTATTCTTCCCTTGGGGAGTCTGAAAAAAGCAGCCTATTTTCGCATCATCTTAGAATGATTCTAAATTGAATTTCAGGATTCCCCGGGTTTCTTTTCATAAGGCGCTACTTATCAGCGCACTGTATATTTCTCAATCCGTGCCTGTTTCCTTTATCAAAACAGGGTTTCAGACCTATCTGAAAAATCAGGATATTGACTCTGACGGCATTTCCGGCTTACTTGGCTTGATGCTTTTACCCTGGGCACTTAAATTTTTATGGGCTCCATTGATCGACCGATATGGTTCTTCACGATACGGCCACCGAAAAAGCTGGCTCATTCCCCTGCAGCTTGGGGGTGCGCTCGTTTTAGGTCTTATTGCTTTTATGGATATTGAAAGCCAGCTTAGCCAGATCGTTGTGCTCTTTTTATTTTACAGCTTTTTGTGCGCCACCCAGGATATTGCCGTTGACGGACTTGCCGTAATTGCATTGAGCAAAAAGCAGCATGGTTTGGGGAACAGCATGCAAATGGGCGGATACTACCTGGGTGAGCTACTTGGAGGAGCTGTGATCCTGATCGTTCTCGATCAATTCGGCTGGACGATATCCATCTTAACCCTGGCACTTTTATACCTAATCCCCTTAATTGTGTTGCTTCCATATAAAGAAAGCCGTAGTCCCGCATCTTCGGCACAAAGTTTTTATGGGATGGAAGAAATAAAAAGCTATTTCAAAGGCGAACAGGTCATCTGGATTCTTTTGTTGGTGCTCTATATGGGCAACCAGGTCCTTGCGCGCACCCTGCTGCCCTCCTTACTGAAGGAGCGGAGTTTTAGCGATACGGAAGTAGGATTCACCATAGGCGTTTTTGGGAACAGTGCATCCATTGTCGGTGCGATGGTCGGCGGTTTCTTGATGGAATACCTTGGCAGAAAACGTTCACTTTTGGTGTATGGACTGATCAAGATCCCTATCTTCTTTTTGCTCCTTATGGTCCCCATGCTACAGATATCGGATGTGCTGGTGATCGGTGGTATTATGCTCAACGACCTGATGGCCGGTTGTGCAGCCGTAGCCCTTTTTACCGTTATGATGGATAAATCGCGCCTCAGTTCACCTGGAACGGATTTTACCATACAACAGTCGATCAATGCCATTGGTGTCGTGATCTTTGTGGTATTGAGCGGGATCATACAGCGGCAATTCGGTTATCCTGCAGTGGTATTCATCGCCTCATTTATTGGCGTTTTGAGTCTCTTTTTAATATGGAAACTGCGAATGGAAGAAACCCATCGGGATCACGATTAACTGAGTTATTATTCGTCTAGTATGTTGAGTCGTTGTGTGATCTCTTCTGCCGTTGGAAGGTACTTTTTCATTTCTTCAGGCAGTTCATGCTGTAGAGAATAAGTCGCCACTCCAATTGGCTTGTGGCTATCGTTCAGCGCATATTCTACAACGGTCCTGTCTTTTGATTTACAGATAATGATTCCGATGGATGGATTTTCTCCTTCAATCTTCTCCTGCTTGTTTAATGCTGTGAGATAAAACTGCATCTTTCCCGCGTACTCAGGTTTGAATTCGGTTACTTTGAGCTCTATCGCAATCAAAGACCGGAGTCTTCTGTGGTATAAGAGCAGATCAACAAAAAATTCCTGCTCGCCAACTTATAAACGGTGCTGATTCCCCACAAAAGTGAAATCGCCTCCCATTTCCATCAGAAATTTCCGAATGTTTTTAATCAATCCAAGTTCTATATCCCGCTCTTTATATTCCTCAGATAGTTCCAGGAAATCAAAAACATATTCATCCTTTACCGCTATGCTAGCCTGATCTTTGTATTTTGCCTCCAGTGTTTTGTCAAAGTTTGTTTGTCCGGTTAGAAATCTTTGGTAGCTGTTTCCTTCAATCTGGTGGATGAGTACATTTTTACTCCAACCATACTTCTTTACCATTTTCAGGTAATATTCGCGTTCCTGATCGTCTTTGCATTTTTCCAGAATGAGCACATTATGAGACCATCCTATTTCTGCCACCAGTGGTGGCAGTTTTTCATTTCGGCTATACTGAACGAACATATTTCTCATTCGCCAGAGGTTTCTGCTTGAAAAACCCTGCGTTCCGGGGAACTCTTTTTGCAGGTCATCCGCCAATGTTTCTACAACAGCCTTACCCCATCCAAATGCCTCCTGATTGGCAACAATATTCCCTCCAATGTGGAGATAAAGACCAATAAGTTCTTTATTGACCTGCTTTAAAGCATTGTATTGAACGCGCCTGATTTGTTGTTTAATTTCAGTAACAAATCCAAGGTATTCCGGTGTAATCTCCATATGAATCTTCATCTCAAATTACGCTAAATTATCCAAGATAAGAATAGAAACGAGAAGATTGATTCTTGGATGCAAGAAGAATATTCAGGATCAAATTTCTATCTTCCCATACTTTAAATACTGCTTATTAATAATCTATTTTACTTCCGCTCAGTAAACATCCTTCAATTGGTTTGGATAAACGCTAGTATACCAATCGCAATTGTATTTCAGATTTTATTCGCATTTGACAAATCGTTTATTCCCTATTCATTTGCGTTCTTGACTGTCCCAGTGGGAATCCTGTTTGTTCTGGCTAGACTCTCTAAAGTACTCAAATGGAATAAACCTTTCGGTAATAATGTGTATAACCATAAAGATCTTTTAAATGCAGTTAAAGAGGTTTTTGGCAATCAAGAGGCAACATTAAATACCAATGAGGGTATTGACTTGAAAAATCAATTTAAAGGAAGCTTGATCACACTATTCATTACTGCAGGGCTATTTATTTGCCTTATTTTTGTTTTTTAGGTCTTTCGGGAAGTCCGGTAAAACCAAAAAATTAAATCCAATGCCCTCTAAACCCCGATCTTATCCTTGGTTTTGACACCCTTGGCCTTATGCCTTTTTTCCAGGTATTCAATGATCTTTCCCGCTATATCTTCTCCCGTGGCCTTTTCAATGCCTTCCAGCCCCGGTGAGGAATTTACTTCCATAACAAGCGGTCCGCGTGATGACTGCAGCATATCCACCCCGCAAACGGTGAGTCCTAACACTTTCGCTGCATTCAGCGCCGTTTGTTTTTCTTCCCTTGACAGTTTGATCAGTTTAGCCGACCCACCCCGGTGTAGGTTGGAACGAAACTCTCCTTCTTTTGCCGTCCTTTTCATTGCACCCACAATTTTCCCGTCAACCACAAAAGCACGTATATCACTTCCTTTGGCTTCTTTGATAAATTCCTGAACGAGGATATTCACTTCCAGTCCATAAAAGGCTTCAATAACCGATTCCGCAGCTTTTTTCGTTTCCGCCAAAACCACACCGATGCCCTGCGTTCCTTCAAGCAACTTGATCACCAGGGGAGTTCCTCCCACCATGCGGATCAAATCGCCTACATCATTGGCGTTGCGGGCAAATCCTGTTATCGGCATACCAATTCCGGCCCGGGCAAGGATCTGCATGCTGCGGAGCTTGTCTCTGGAGCGCGTGATCGCCTGGCTCTCATTGGCTGAGGGCACATTCATCATCTCAAAATGCCGCACCATGGCCGTTCCATAAAAGGTTACCGAAGCACCAATTCGCGGAACAATCGCATCCACATCCGACACATCCTGGCCATTATAGTGAATGGTCGTTTTTCCCTTGCTCATGCTCACGTAACATTTGAGGTGGTCGAGTACCACACATTCATGACCCCGCTGAACTGCAGCCTGTACCAGACGTTCCGTTGAATAGAGGTTTTTATTTCTTGATAGGATGGCTATTTTCACGTTCCTTTTTTTGCTTTAATTTTCTGATCTTATACCGGGCGCTCTGGTTGGAACGCGAAACATCCACGATAAAATTCCTGCGTATAAAACTTCGCCCCAAAAGCATGGGAAATTCCATATTGGAGCGGTCGCGCAGGGATATTTCAATGGGATAACGTTTATTAAACAATTCCACTTCGGTTTGGATCACGATCCGGTTTTCTTCCTGTCCGAATGAGTTTCGCACCCGCTTTTCTTTATGGAAAGGCAAGGTATATTCTTTGCCGTTAAACTGTGGCATAGCCGGGTCGAGCAGCACAAATTTAACATAGGGTTTACGGTACTTTTTCAGGATGGTGATCGACTTGCAGTGCAAAACGGAGGTACGTGCCCCGGTATCGATCTTGGCAGGGATGTCTTTCAAGTCGAATTCAGGAAAACTGACTTTTTCTTTCCAGCCAATTTTTTTCATACTTCGCAAGTTATGGATTGTATGCTAAGCCGCAAGACGAGCCCTTTCTGCCTTTTTTCGCTGTATGCGCCTTATTACAGGATAGAGAAAAACACTGAACAGGATCAAACCTGTTCCCAGATAAAAACCGGCCTCGAGCTCCTTATGTTCCTGAAAGAACAGAATGGCCAGAAGTATTCCGTAGACCGGTTCCAGATTGATAGCCAGGTTGGCCGTAAACGCACTCAACTGTTTTAATGCGATCAGGGCCAGCACATAAGCCACCGAAGTACATACCAGCGCCAAAATGATCAGCCAGGCCCAGTCGCTCGGATCGGGCATTAATTTGGCCTCGGGAAAAAAATGGAGGTAAACCGGTAACAAGGCGGTAATAAATACAAAACCTGCCCCCAGCTCCAAAAAGGTCATGGTGATGGGGTTATGATTCCCCATATGTTTCTTATTGAGCGTGGAAAACAAGGAGGCAAGAAATGCCGCGATCAAGCCTGTGATAATGCCTTCGCGATAACCAAAGGTGGCTTTGGTAATAATGATAATGCCAATGGCCACCACCACGCCGAGAACTACCTCAAAAGGGTTAACCTTTCGCTTAAAAACCAGAGGCTCAATAAAGCTGGTAAACAATGATGTGGTTGCCAGGCAGCTTAAGGCGATGGATACATTTGCCAATTTGATCGATCCATAAAAAGTCAGCCAATGCAAACAGGTGATCAAACCGATACCCATAAAACGAACTATTTCCCGGCGCGTCATATTGCCCAAAGCTTTTATTACCCCGGGAATAAATGCAATGGAAAGGCAGGTTATCCATAAGCGATGCCATACCAACATCACCTCCCTGAGGCTGATCAGCTTCCCCAGAATAGCCGTAAAGCCGAATAGCAAAATTGCAACATGCAGAAACCAATAGGCCTGTTTAAGTTCCTTACTCACAGGCAGCGAATTTAGTTCCTGTTTTGCGTATATTTTTCGCTCTTCAAGTGAAGCGAATCTTTCATAAGTCCAAACAAAGAAATAACCAATTTGATGCCCCCAATTCAGGAAAACCAGCGAAATTGCCTGCTGCATGAAAAAACTTGTTCCGTTTTTTCTTCTTTTCTTCCAGCTCCAAACCTTTGGGCAGGACTATGCCATTCGCCATTTTACCGTGGCCGATGGAATGCCTTCCGGAACGGTGATCAATATTTTTCAGGATAGCCGGGGATTTTTATGGCTCTCTACCCTGGCAGGCTTAAGCCGATTCGACGGGAAACATTTTGTTAACTATTCTCTCGAAGAAGGGCTGCCTTTTAGCTTTACTGATGATCTCTGTGAAAATTCGGGTGGGGAGCTGTTTATTAGCCACAATTTGGGCATTTCTCGCTTCAATGGCACTGCTTTTACTGATCTCAAACTCAATAAAGAAGGGAAATTTTATACCATCCGCGATCTGCTTTGTCAGGATGACGGATCCGTATTGGCCATTGAACGCAATCGACTGATCAGCATTGTCGGCGATAGCCTGATTTTCCATCCCAACCCTGAAAAATATCAATTTTATTGTGCTTTAAAACAAGCCAATGGAAATATCCTGATCGGGGGAAGCGGGGGTATTTATTTGTGGAAGGACAATAAGCTGACCCTTTTTATCGAAGAAGCCGGTGAACGTGTGCAATCTATGGAAATTGGTCCTGACTCCTGTTTATGGTATGGATTGCTGCATAATAAATTAAAACGATTCCCCCTAAACATAAAAGGAGCACGGGCGGCAAATGTGGATTTGCCGGATCTCGGATCGGGTTTTATTGCGGCATTTCTCGCCTCCGATTCAAACTATGTTTATGTAGGAACCCAACACGGATTTTTGGTGTATGAAAACGGGCGCTATGTAAAACATGTGAAGAATTTTATGAAGGTTCCATCTGATATGGTCAACGGGCTAAAAACTGATAATGAAGGCAATATCTGGGTGGCATCGCTTTTCGGGCTATGGCGCTTTTCTCCCGCCTTTGCCTATGTGTATCCTTCTGATTCCGTCATCGCCAAAAACATCTATGCCATTCGGGTTGCCGGTAAAGATTCTGTGCTGTTTACCGATGGATTTTTTAGTTATTCTGCCGGAATACACGGCTTAAAAGAAATATTTCAAAACAAACCTGCGCAGGGTAGTGAATTGTATGATATCCTTACAACTCCCGAAGGCTACACCTACTTTGCAAGTAACCTAAGCGGACTTACGATCCGGGATCCGAAAGGGAGCTACACGAACATGACATTTGGTACCGGCCCGTTTTACCGCTGTACGGTACTGTTTCACCACCGCGGGAAAGTGTATATGGGCTCGCATCAGGGGTATTATATCTGGCGGAAAACCGAGCCGGAAGCAGTGCTGAGCACAACCCTGACCGGACAGAATGTGCTGAGCATCTGGGTGGATGACGACTATATTCTGCTGGGCACCAACAGCAGCCTGTATCAACAAAAGAAAGACGGAAGTCTGCATAACTACACTTCTTTTTTTGATTCCATGCCTATTGTCATTGAAGATATTTCCCGCGACAAAGACCGCTTCCTGGTCAGCACCAAGGGAAAGGGCCTCTATATCTTCAATACCAAAGATGGCATGCTGGTGAAGGATACCGTGCTTACCCGAAAAAACGGACTCCCTTCCAACTACCTGACCAGCGCAATTACCGACAATAGCGGACAAATTTGGGTTTCAACCCTGCAGGGATTAAGCAAAGTGGTCAGGTATGAAGGCAATGCCATTTATGTGCGCACCTATTCGCGCAATCAGGGAATTCCCGATGCATTCTGGGAACATTGCCGCTTCAGAAAAGACAGTACAACAGGAACGCTTTGGATAGGCAATTCGGAGGGTCTGCTGCGCATTCATCCTGAGGTAGAGTCGCAACACCTGCGTTTGCCCATTATCCATCTGGAGTCAGTACACCTGAATCATACTGCCATCATTCACCCTAAGCAGGACAGTTTGTATGAAATTCCTTTTAAATACAATGACCTTCAGTTCCATTTGACCGCAGTTCTCTTATCGGGAGCCGAAGACATTGAATACTGGTATAAAGTTCAGGGTGCAAAAGACGATTGGATCCTGGCTCCCGCCAATGGCGTTATTGATCTGAACAATATGGCGCCGGGCTCATATCGCCTGGTTATTTCTTCTTTCGACAGGGCCAATAAAACATATTCAGAAGAAAAGGAGTTTAATTTCCGGATCTCCCGACCTTTCTGGATGAGTGGCTGGTTCTACTTTTTGCTGCTCCTCTTGTTCATTGCCAAAGTATACGCCTATTTCAGATTCAGGGTCAATCAGGCCTTTAAAAAACAAAATGCCGCGATCACACTAAACAGGCAGATCTCTGAATCGAAATACCTGGCTTTTCAGGCAAGAATGAACCCGCATTTTATTTTTAACTCCCTCAATGCCATTCAATATTTTATTACCCAAAACGACAAAAAGTCGAGCCTGACCTACCTCTCGAAATTTGCCCGATTACTACGCCAGGTACTTGATCTTACCAAGGCCATAAAAGTGCCTCTCCATGAAGAGATCGATATGCTCAAAAGTTACCTGGAAATGGAATCCATGCGCTTTGACGGGCATTTTAATTATGAAATCACGCTGGAAGATACCTTAGCCACCAGTCCGGTTGAAATACCCGGAATGCTGCTCCAGCCTTTTGTTGAGAATGCCATAGTACACGGACTGCTTCACCTGAAAAGTGGGGAAGGTTTGTTGCGTATCCATATGAAAAAAGAAGGTGAATTTATCCTTTGTACCATTTCCGATAATGGTGTGGGTCGTAAAAAATCTGCTGCTATCAATGCCCAACGTAAGCCCAACCATAAATCCCACGGCATGGAAATCGCCAGCAACCGCCTGCAATTGTTGGTTGAAAATTCGCGAATTGAAGACCTCATTCAGGTGAGCGACCCTCCCGAAGGTACAGGCACCATTGTTCAAATAAAACTCCCCATCCTATGAAATTAAAGATCGCCATCGTTGAAGATGAAAAAAATAGCCGCGAAGGACTAAAAAACCTGATCATGGAATTTTGTCCGAATACCGAAGTGATCGGCATGGCCTCCAATATTGACGAAGGATTAAGCCTGATCCGCGACAAAAAACCAGATCTGGTTCTTCTCGACATTGAAATGCAATCGGCCACCGGTTTTGATCTGCTCGAAAAAGTGCCGGAAATCCATTTTGACGTGATCTTCACAACGGCTTACGAGCAATATGCGATTAAGGCCATCAAGTTCTCAGCGATGGACTATCTGCTGAAACCCATCGATGTTAAAGAACTGATCCAGGCTATCGAAAGGGTGCAAAACAAACGTATGGCAGGTTCTGCCAGCCAGCAGGTAAGAACCTTGTTGGAAAACCTGCGCCAGGAACCCAATAAGATCAACAAGATCACCCTGAGCACTTCGGATGGCATGGTCTTTTTACCCGTGAACGAGATCATACGCTGCGAAGCCCAGGGAGCATACACCCAGTTTAATCTCAAAAATGGGAAAAAGATCCTGGTGAGCAAAAACCTCAAGGAATACGAACTCCTCCTGCACGACTATAAATTCCTTCGTGTTCATAATTCTCATCTCATTAATTTGACTGAAGTCAGCCGATATGTGAAAGCTGACGGGGGTTATGCGGTGATGAATGACGGGACCAATATTCCTATTTCCAATACCCGGAAAGATGAGTTTTTGGAGTTGATGAAGCATTAAAAAGCCTGACAAACGAATTTGTCAGGCCATATTACGTGTAACAGGTTTAACTATTTCTTAGCTCCTGACCAAACGCCACTAATTCCAGCGCCCGAATTTCCCCAGGTTCCACTGGCGGTTTTTCCATCGGCACTTCCACTGCCATCGAAGTCGAGAATAACGCCGTTCACGTCGATTTCTGTAGCGATCTTTCCATCTGCATCAAATGAACCTGTAAATGGATAAGAATTTCCGGAGTTTCCAGAGTGAATCTCTCCAGTAAACTTCCCTTCTTTGTCGACACTGATATCCCAGGTGCCATTGTCGCCTCCACTAAACACACCTTCCCATTCACCCATATATTTGTTGTCAGGGGTTGGGGTTGGCGTTGGTGTTTCTTCATTCGAACACGATGCTGCAGTCATGACCAAAAGGGTCATGATCGCAAAAGTTTTAAGTCTAATTATCATAGGTTTGGGTTTTAATTGGCCCAAGTATACTATTTTAATTATACGCCTCCAATTATTTTGAGACTAAAATCTGGTGAATCGCGCTGTTTTTCTGCTATTTTCATAACTAATTAACACAAAATATTCACCTGTACTCAGAAATGAAACGGGAATTGACCTATTCATCTTTTTTCCGTTTTCCAGGTATATATTTTCTTCGTAAACAACCTTTCCGGTAATGTCAATTAGCTGTATTTTTGCCTCACCACTAACTAATGATTCAAAACTAATATTTAATAAGGATTGAGTCGGATTTGGATAAACGTTCAGCCATGGTTCTGTATAAGATATAGCGTCTATACTCACAAAATTCGAATCGTAATCGAACAGTCCAACTTCCCATAATCCTCTTCCAAAAGTTGCTGCTATTAACGTCTTTTTATTCGTATCAATCTCCAATTCCGATACAATCACTTTCGGAAGACTAAAAGAATAATACTCCCAGGATAAAGCTCCTTTTTTAAGATAATATACGCCGTTATCGGTACCTATATAAATAAGTCCGGTGCCATCTTCCTGATGTACGATACAATTAACAGGAATATTGGGCAGGTCGTAAGTTATATTCACCCAGTTTTCACCGGCCTCCTGACTATAAAAAACCTTATTTAAACTGTCAAAACCACTAAAACAAATCCATACTTGATCAGGATTTAACTGACTCATTTCCATGTAGGACGGATATGAGTTTCCTGGCAGCGCAGAACCTATGTCATGCCAATTATTTCCGAAATCCGGACTGGTCCATATTTGATTTTTTATGCCTGCTGACAGAAAGCCCCTTTTGGCCAGATAAATTCGTTTTCCATTGTTCTTTTGAACTTCGAGGGCGGTACCCGTTCTTCGATAACCGTCCTGAAAATCCGGGAATGCAGAGTGTTTACCTACTTCAACATTCTCTACGTAGGTATATAGATTTTCAAACAATACATACAACAATTGATTTGCCGCAACAAAGGGGGTTGTCCATTCGCCCAACTCATCATTGGGTTTTTGAATAGCACCCGCAAAGTACATGACGTCATTAAACAAGGAAAAGGCATAAATGGAGCCATTCTGCGATGAAGTATAGCGGAAATTTTGTTCATCCATAAATACCGCTTCCATACCATCGCCGCCGGTTACATTCATAAAGCTATCGCCATTGGTATAGACTGTCGAATTATCCTGAGCGCCCGCCATGATCTCTGTTCCGTTGAGGGCATTTACGCCCAAGCGGTAAAAGGAGCTGATATTCAGGCCGCGGGTATAGTCAACCCAACTGGTATTCACGATACGCTTCTTCAAACTATCCGGCTCTTCATCAAATACCTGGAAGGTTCTCGAAATTCCCCCATCATGACAGGCAAAATAAGAAGAATTGGACGGGTGCTGATAAATAGCGTGCACATCGGCATGCAAACTCAGGCGCGAATAATTCAGTGCCCAATACGTAACGGGCTTAAAGCTGACTCCGCCATTATGGGTTTGCCAAATATTAACGCCGCCAATTAATACATGCTCCCTGTCGTATCGGTCTACACAGATGGCCAGATCATACCTTCCCTGCCCACCCGGACTATTATCAAAGGTGCCGTTAAGAATATTGTATTCATATTGATTGGAGAGCACCTGTGTGAATGAAAATCCTCCATTCTCCGACTTATAAAAGCCATAAAACCCACCGAGCGTATCGCAGGCGATGGCATAAATATAGTTGTTGTCAGAAGGTGCGATAGCCAATTCTATCCGCTGCACCTGTCCGGTTTTGGGGATGGTGCTGTTTAATTCTGTCCAGCTCATTCCAAAATCAGTTGACTTTAAGATGGCAGCTTCACCCACTTTGTAGCTATGCACATAACCCGTGCTGGCAAATAAAACATTCGGGTTAACAGGATCTTGTACAAGCGACCAAAACAGGCTTCCGCTGGTTTTTTGCCAGGTAGCCCCGGAATCCAGGGTAACATATGAACCCGTTTGCCCAACGGCGATAAGGTGTGATGGATCTGAGGGGTGCATTTTGATCCTGGAAATGAGCGAGCCTTCAAAGTCAAGCTGATCGAACGACAATCCGGTAGGTGACCAATTCTGTCCGCCATCAACGGTTTTATAAATACCAAGACCGTAGTGGCTGTTCCGTTTGTTTTCATTGGCCTGCAGGTTATGCCCCAAATAGGCATAATCGCCCAGCGCCACGTACATGATATCCGCATTGTCTGGATGAATAACCAAAGAAGAAGTGCGAAGAATAGGCAAATTTCCGGAAATGGAGATCCAGGACTCGCCCCGGTTCAGCGACTTCCAAACACCTCCCTGTGCCACACAGATGTACCAGATATTGGTATCCTGAGGATGAAAACACATGCTGTTAATCCGTCCCGTTCCTGCCAGATCTTCCTCGCCATTGGGACCAAGAGGAATCCACTGGTCCTGAGCTTTTTTAGAAAAAACCGGTTTTAATAATGGAAACGTTGCCCGGGCATAAAGCCTGGCGAAATTGAGGATTGAATCATTCGTTCTTCGCTCGACAAAATCAAGATTGCGGAGTTCATAGTTCGGTTTCTTCCTGCCATCCGTGTTCTGACCAAATACGTGCTGTACAAAGGACAGCAAAATGATCATGCATGTTATTCCGCTTTTAAGTGCCATGACTTCAATTGTTTATCAAAGAAAAAAGAAAAACCCCGAACCTTTTCAGATCCGGGGTTTTTTTATGTGTTAACCTAGCGCCTGCGTGGCGGTGGTGGTGTTTTTCCTTTTGGCGGTTCTGGTGCCTCCTCCGGTTTTGGTTCTTCAGCAGGTGGGGTCCAATTGTAATCAATAATGGTTACCGTTGTACGCCTGTTAAGCTGATGTTCTTTTTCACTACAGATCTGGTTATTATAATCTGTCAGATCACAGGAACATTTTTCAATTCTCAATTGGCGTTCTCCATATCCTTTGGCCACAACGCGTCGTGGGTCAATTCCTCTGCTTATGATATAATTTACAGCCGAATCAGCCCTGCGTTGAGAAAGCTCATCATTGTATTCATGGCTGGCACGACAATCCGTATGAGAACCCAATTCAATTTTTATCCTGGGGAATTTGATCAGTACGGCAACCACAGAGTCATCCAAAATTTGAGCGGCATCGGGCCGGATTCGCGCTGAATCCAGGTCATATAAAATCCCTTCAACCGTAGTGGTGATCGTCAATTTTTTCAGCTCAAAATCTCTTTGTAACGTGGTAAAACACTTCACGCCTTCCGTTGTTTCAAACTCCAACGGAGAGTCAAAATAATAGTCGTTTTCCGGTCCTTTTGCAAACAATTCATATTTGGTTTGCTGGGTAAGCGGCATCTTATAAGACCCGGTTTCGTCTGTAGTGAGGATGAGCGTCGTTGTATCCTTATTGTTCTTAATCAATACAGATGAATTGGGGATCACCGCTTTGGTTTTCATGTCCCTAACCACACCGGTAAGCATAAGCTCACAAGGTTTCATGGAGAAGCTGTAAATATCGTCGCTACCTCTTCCGCCATCCCGGTTCGAAGTGAAATACCCGCTTTCTTTATCCGTAGCCAGCCAGAGCCCAAAATCATCACCACCCGAATTGATCGGCGATTTCATGTTTTCAGGTTCCGTCCAATCCTGTCCGGAGCCGGTTGAATGTACAATATCAAGTCCGCCAAGCGTTACATGTCCGTTCGATGCAAAATAAAGGGTTCCATCAGTATGCAGGTAAGGATACATTTCGTCACCTTTTGTATTGATGGTAGAACCGAGGTTAAGCGGAACACTCCATGTTTTACCACGACGTACGTAGCTCACTACATAAAGATCCCAGCCTCCTTCTCCACCCGGCATATTGGATGCGAAATACATCTCTTTCCCATCGGGTGAAACTGCAGGGTGACCGCAACTAAATGAGTCGCTGTTGAATTCGAGAACGGCTGGTTGTTCGTAGGCATCTTTTCCAACCTTTTTGGCTGAATAGATCTTGCAACGAATTCCTTTTCCATCATCCGAATTGCATTGGGTATAAAAAATCTCACGGCCTTTTTCATCGAAACTGGCAACTCCATCTGAATATTTGGTGTTTACTGTTCCGTTAAGAAGAACAGGATTTTCCCAACTTTTCTGGCCTCTGCGGTCTTTAACCTTGCAGATATACAGATCGTCGAGGTATTGGCCTGTCCAGCCATATTCCTTTTTATTGGATCCACCCGCTCGGGCAGAGGTAAACACCAATCCAAATTTGTCGAGGTACCATGGGGCAAAATCCGATTCACGGGTATTTGCCTTTTTGAAATTTTCGATCTCGTAGCGCGACTTTTCGTCTTTCCACTTTAGCGCCAATTCGCATCCCTCTTTAGCCCTCAGAACATCTTCATCTCCCGGATTGTCTTTCAAATACTCATCATACTTAATGATGGCATCTGTGTACCGTTGTTGCATTTTTAGTGCATCAGCCTGGTACTTGATGGCCATACGATCCATCTCGTCACTGCCTTTGGTCGACTTGTAACGTTGTGATTTTTCGAATGCCTTTTCCGCGTTTTTGTAATCGTTTGTCATCAGGAGAGATAGACCTTCTTTGTAATGTGCCTCTTTTCGGACATTCCGGTTTTTCTCTTTCCTGGCGACTTCTTTGTAGATCCCAGCCGCCGTTGAGTAGTTCTTTTTCTCAAATTCCTTGTTAGCTTCGACCATAGAGGCCCCGCTCTTACAAGACTGAAGAACAACAATTGACGACAGAATTAAAATGAATAGCCCAGAACTAAGAGTTTTTGTAAACAGTTTTCTCATGTTCAAACCAACTTAGTCAGCGAATATAGAATAATACGCAAACAATCAACGACAATGTTGGGCATTTCCGTATCATTTTTTCAAGATTTTTTATCGAAGAAAAAGCAATTCCCGGTATTTAGGTAATTGCCAGCACTCATTTTCAATGATCCGTTCGAGTTTATCTGCCAGATACCTGATCTCCTGGAAGTACGGTTTTACCTCATAACAGTACAAATGAGCACGCTGCACCACGTCTTCTTCGTGGTTCGCCCGCTTGCGTGCTTCAACCATTTCAAAAACCAGACGTTTTAATGCCGTTACGTATCCGGATATTTCCTCGATGGTCCGGACATAAACCTCATAGGTATCTTTCTTCATGCCCAGTTCCTTCATTTTTCCGGAAACATCGGCCAGCTTGAGCTGGTAACTTACTGCCGAAGGAATAATATTCGTGTTCGTGATATCTCCCATCACCCGCGATTCGATCTGGATCTTTTTGGTGAATTCCTCCACCAGAATTTCATATCGGGCATGCACTTCCTTCGCACTTAAAACCCCGTTCGATTCGAATAATTTGAGCGCGGCATCATCCACATAGGCCATCAAGGCATTCGGAACCTCCGTAATGTTTTTAAGCCCTCTTTTCTCTGCTTCCTTTTTCCATTCATCGCCATATCCATTCCCTTCGAAGAGGATATTTTTCGATGCTTTGATATATCCGCGAAGGATCTGGATGATGGCTGCATCAAGCTTGGTGCCTTTTTTTAACAAAGCATCGAGCGCCGTTTGAAACTCACGAAGCTGATTCGCCACAATGGTATTGAGCACGATCATCGGAGAAGCTGAGTTGGCTGATGATCCTACAGCACGGAATTCGAACTTATTTCCCGTAAAGGCAAAGGGCGAGGTGCGGTTCCGGTCTGTATTGTCAAGTAAAATTTCCGGAATACGTGGGAACTGGATGCTTTCGGCTTTTCCTTCTGCCTTTTTTGTCTTATTCGACTCGATCTCATGCAAAACTCCGGTAAGCTGTGAGCCTATGAATACGGAGATGATGGATGGAGGGGCCTCATTGGCACCCAGACGGTGTTCGTTTTCTGTAGAAGCGATGGATGCCCGTAACAGGTCCGGATAGTCATGCACGGCTTTGATCACGTTCACAAAGAAGGTGAGAAACTGCATGTTCTTGTTTGGCGTGTTTCCGGGTGAAAGCAGGTTCACTCCGGTATCGGTACCCATCGACCAGTTATTGTGTTTGCCCGAGCCATTGATACCGGCAAAGGGTTTTTCATGGAATAATACCTTCAGACCATGGCGGCGGGCGATCTTTTCCATCACATCCATCAATAACTGATTATGATCGATGGCCAGGTTAATGTCTTCAAAATTAGGTGCGCATTCGAACTGTCCCGGTGCAACTTCATTATGACGGGTCTTTAACGGAATACCCAGCTTTAATGCTTCTGTCTCAAAATCAAGCATGTACGCAAATATGCGCTCCGGAATAGAACCAAAATAATGGTCTTCCAACTGTTGTCCTTTAGCGGCACTATACCCAAACAGGGTCCTTCCGGTGATTACCAGATCAGGACGGGCATTGTATAAAGCTTCGTCGATCAGAAAATATTCCTGCTCAATACCCAGGGTCGCCTGTACTTTTTTTACGTTTTTATCGAAATAGCGACACACGTCCAATGCTGCCGACTCCAGCGCGTGAAGTGATTTTAGCAGGGGCGCCTTGTAGTCAAGGGCTTCACCCGTGTAGGACACAAAAATGGTAGGAATACAGAGGGTCTTGCCAATTTTATTGTCGACAATAAATACCGGGGATGAAGGATCCCAGGCTGTATAGCCTCTCGCTTCAAAAGTATTTCGTAAACCTCCGCTGGGAAAGGAAGAAGCATCCGGTTCCTGCTGAACCAGAGCGCTGCCCGTAAATTTTTCAACAGACTCGGTATCGCTGATCGGGTCAAAAAAAGCGTCGTGTTTTTCAGCCGTTGTTCCGGTAAGGGGTTGAAACCAGTGGGTATAATGCGTTACCCCTTTTGTAACAGCCCATTGGCGCATTCCTGCAGCTACCTGTTCGGCAAGGTCCCGGTCAATTTTTTCTCCTGTTTCCCTGGCAGCCCGGATAGCTTTATACGCTTCTTTGCTCAGGTGGGCTTTCATGGCCTTGTCACCAAAAACCTGAGAACCGAAATAATCAGAAATTTTATCGGATGGAAGGTCAACGTTAACTTTTGGCCGGTTCTGGGCCATTTGCAAGGCATTCAGGCGTATTGCAGATGTGGACATATGTTTGAGGAATTGCGCGAAAATAAGGCAATTATTAATATTTTTTTTGCTCAATGCACCGATGAATTGTTTTCCGACGTTAATTCTCTGAATTTTGTCGTCCTATGAAAAACTGGCTTCTTATCGTATTTGTTTGTCTTTCATTACCCCTCCTGGCTCAGGAGAAAAATATCCGCAAAGCCGCCACCTTTTATGAATCCGAACGTTATGAAAAGGCTTTATCTACCATTGAAAAAGCCTTGAAACATAAGGACACAAAAACGAATCCCGAAGCGCTGATCCTGCATGCAAAAATTCTCGTAGCGATCGGCCATGATAATCCCGATCATCCTAAAGCCTTGTATGATGCCATGAAAAGTGCCGAAAAAGCATTGATTAAGGTAAAATCTTCTGACGATTTCAAATCGCGTGAAATGCCCTTTTACCTGAGTCTTCGTGATATTTGCGTGGAGGCTGGTTATGAAGAACTCGAAAACAAACGGTATATCCAGGCCGATAAATATTTTTCCAAGGTCTATGAACAATACGCCTGGATGCCCGCACGCTGGGGCCAGGCTCGGGTAGCCCTGGCCTTAAAAGATACGGCTACGGCTGTAACCATCAGCCGTGAACTAGTGCAAAAGCTTGTGCTTATGGATAGCGCAAATACCCAACTCGGCGACCCCGGTCCGTTTCTGCTCGTGATCGATGATCATATTCAAAGAAAAAACTACGACAGCGCTTCCTATTATGCTGAATTTGCTGTTGATCGGTATCCTGAATCAGCCCTGGTGAAAAACCAACTCCTCAGATCATTCCTTTTGCTTGTTACCAGCAACAAACCCCAGCTTCAAACTCTGGAATTGTTTGCCAATATGCGTCCTCGTTTTCGAAATGACAGCCTCTTTATCAGCAAAGAAAATGTGCTGTTCCTTTACCTGATGAATCTGTATTCAGCCGGGGATGAGAATCATATCAGCGACAGTTTATTGGCCGGCTTTATTCAGGTTAAGAATGATTACTATGCTGAATTTGGCGAGGATTATCGCCAAAAAGACCCGATGTATAACACGGACAATAACGAATTGATATTTAACCTGATCCGTTACACTGCCCGATTTGAAAGAACTTATATGCTCGCTATGTTGCTCGATAATTATGTGAGCGGTAATTATGCTGATGAAGCCTTTCGGACAAACACGCGGGCAGGGAGATGGAAAAACCTCTTTGAAAGGGTTAAAAAAGAACATTCTGTTTTTCTTTTGGCAAGCGCCCTCACTTCGGCAACTGAAGAGCTGAAAAAGGAAAGCTGGTTTCCCTCCTACAAAAAAGAACTCCTGCTAAATGCGCTGGATGCACCCGCTCAGTTCAAAGACCGCACGGCCCTCTATAATTTCGTTCCTTTTATTTTGGAAGAATATCCCTCCGACAAGCTCGTCTATCAAAAAGCCGAACTCCTTTCCCTGGGTATTATTGATGAATTTACCGATTCGGCCTGGTTCAGCTATGCCAGGATCAGCATCAAACAACATGACCATTTTTTTTCGCAGACCGAAAAGATCAAGGCCCTGAAAAAAGCCTACGTGATCCGTGATTTTAAAGAAAACTACTTTGGCAGCCGGCTCCTTAAATCAGAAACCAATGGCGTTTCTGTTCCCGAATGGATATGGAAAGGCAATGAATCATTGTGTGATGCCGGGAATGTTCCTCCTTCCATCCATGCCAAAGTTGAACAGCGCATCAATTACTTCCGCCGTACTGCCGGTGTGCCTGATTATGTGCGGCTTGATACTGTAAAAAATGAAGCCTGCCAGAAAGCTGCCCTCATCTATCAGGTGAATACCGGGAAGATGTTTACCGAACCTGCCGAAACCTGGAAATGTTATACTATCAGCTCGGTTGAAGCGGCTCAACTATCGGCCCGCGTATTCGGACAAACCACCGTTTTTGCCGTTACCTCAATAATGGCCGATCAGGGAGATGAGAACAGTTCAGTAGGTAACCGAAGATGGATGCTCTATCCTCCCGCCAGGAATATGGGCCATGGCAGCACCAACAAGGTCGCTCTGATCTGGACCCTGAACGACGAAGGAGACAAAGACACCACGGCGTATATGGAGGATTTTGTCTCCTGGCCACCCCGCGATTATTGTCCGACCATGTTCGCCTTTCCAAGGTGGCACTTTTCACTCTACGCCGACCTGAGCAAAGCCCGGGTTTCGGTAAGTGCGGATGGAAAACCTTTGCCCATTACTCAGGAAAAGCAGGTTCAGGGGTATGGAATGCCCAGTGTGGTTTGGTTATGTAATTTTGAACCGGAGCAAGGCAAAACCTATACGGTGACCATTAGCGGAATTCAGCGTCATGGTGAAAAAAGCCCAAGCACCTACAGCTATACCGTGGAGTTCATCGATCCGATGAAATAAGCCCGGTGCATCTTGTTTTTACTCCTGGCCCAGGCGTTTTTTAACCAGATTCAGGTTGTGCCAGGCGTTTTCATTTTCCGGATCAAGATCAACGGCTCTTTCCAGGGCATAGAAGGCTGAATCATTTTGATGGATAAGAAGGTATTCGGCTCCGAGATTGCTCCAGGCCTCGGCATTTTCCTGATCGGAGGCAATGGCCGATATATAATAGCTCCTGGCTTTTTCGTGTTCCCCCTTCAGGTAATGGATATTGCCTAAATTGTTAAAAGCCATCGTATGTTGGGGTCGCAATCGTAAACATTCAATAAAACAAAGTTCCGCCATGGTATAATCGCCCATAGCGAGATTGCACATCCCGAAATTATACCAGGTAGGCGCATCTTTTCCATATATATTGATGGCTTTTTTGAAGAGTTCAGAACTACGCTCAAGTGCCTTCACGTCCACTTCTTCCGTTTCGATCGCCTTTTCATACAGACTATAGGCCAGGGCAGAATTTGCCCGTATGCTGTTCGGCACTTTTTCAATGTCCGCTTCAAATAAAGCAGCATTGTTTTTCCAGTCGGGTAAACGCATCCATACCAAGGCCATCCATACCAAAAACACAGCGGCATAAGGCCATATCAACTTATTATACCTTTTTAGGAGAAGCGCCAAAACAAAAGCAAAGGCAAAGGAAGGCACGAACAGAAACCGTTCGGCAAAAGTAGCCTCCAGCAAAAACAGAATATGCAGGTATAAAAAGATGGAAAGCAGGAAAAAAAAGCTGAGCCAGGAATATAAGGTTGGTTTTTTTATTCCGCGAAGGGCAACAAAAACAAGTGCCAAAAACAGGACTAGTCCGCTTATACTCTGCCAATTCGCCCATCCATGCAATTCAAAATGGTTGAAGGAATAGTCCCAGCTTAATTCAGCAGGATAAAGGAGCAAACGGATATAGTGCAGGAAAAAGGCAAACCCCATGGCACTCTGTTCGCCGTATCCGGAAGCAAAAGCCAGGGCATTGTTCACCACTTCGACCTTTTCAACAGGCTCCAATACCAACATACGAACTGTCATGTAAAGGGCTAAGGGGACTAAAAACCAAACAGAGCGGATGCTGAGTTTTTTTGTTTTCAGATAATCGAGGCCTGGAAACAATAAGACCAGAGGGAGAGAAGCTTCCTTTGAAAAAAGGGCCAGGGTGAATGTGAGCAGGGAAAGCAGGAAAAACCAGGGCCTTTCCTTTTCTATCCAAAATCTTAATGAGAGGAATATAAACAGCGCCGCCAAAAGGTCGTCCTGCGCTTTGATATTGGCCACCACTTCACTATGTATGGGTAAGGCAGCGTACAAAACAGTGGCCAGAAGGGCGCTTGGGATATCCGATAGTTTCCTGATAAAGATAAAAATGACAAGGAGAACAAGAAGGTATAGAACGATACTCAGGCCATGATAAGGCATGGCGTTTTTTTTGCCAAACATGCCTTTTTCGATAGCATAAAACGAGGAAGCAAGGGGACGGTATTCATTGGCCTGTGCCCGTTCATCATAGCCAAAATAAAAGCTTTGTTTGAAGATCTCAGGAATGCCGGATATTCCCTTTTGAACCAGGTTATTATCAACGATAGCCGGGAAATCATCAACGGCAAAATCATTTTTCAGGATCGGGCTATAGAGAACGGCAGTAACAAGAAGGATGAGCAACAGCCAAAGCCGGCTGTGTTTTTCAATGGTTCCAGATCCGATCATAGGTCAAAAAGGTGAAGGGTACTGCGTGGCGTTCATCGGCAGGATGTTCTTCCCGGGCTACCTCTTTCCAGTCGCTTGGAATAAATTCTGGAAAAAAGGTGTCTGCTGCATATGTTCCGTGAACACGGGTGAGGTAGAGCCGGTCGCAATAATGCAGACCTTGTTTGAAAATTTCCCCGCCACCGAGCAGGAAAGCCTCATCCTTTTCCATGGTTTTCGCCAATTCCAAAGCTGCTTCGAGCGAGTGCACCACATGTACACCCTCCGGATGATAGGATTTGCTCCGCGTAATGCAGATATTTTCCCTGTTTTTTAAAGGTTTTCCAAGCGATTCCAGGGTTTTCCGGCCCATGATCACCACGTGCCCCATGGTTATGGTTTTAAAAAAACGCATGTCGTCGGGCAAATTCCAGAGGAGATCATTATTTCCCCCAATGCCATTATTCTCGTCAGCAGCAACCAGAGCACTTAGTATCATCCTTCAAATTTAGCTTATTCGGCAGGCATAAAAAAAACCACCCGAAGGTGGNNTGCCTGTATGATCCATGTCTAACGCCTTTTTCAGATCCTGTTTAGTCTGATTATCTGCCTTCACCACAAGATCCTTTATTTTTTTCGGGTCTTTGGCTACGTCGCTCAGAAACGTTCTGGATTCTTTAGAGGTAAGTTGTTTAAAAACCTCTTTAGCTTTTGGTTTTACGGTTTCGGGTGTTACAACTTTCGCCTCTTCCTGTTGTTTCAGTTCCGGTTGAATTAGCTCGGCTGGTTTAGGCGCAATGCTTGCTACCTCCTTATTTTCTTCTTTTACCTGCTCCTTAGCCTGGTCGTTCACATGAACGCGGGCACGGTGTGCATAACGCTGCTGACTGCAGGAAGCAAGGATAAGCGTTGCGCTTAATCCAAGCATGACGAAATAGTTGATTTTTTTCATAGGAGTTAGTTTATATGGTTAAAATAGAAGTTAATGTACTCAAAAGTACAACTTTTTTACTTGCCAACTACTTTAATTCATAGCGAAAGCCTATATAGGCCATTGCTCCCATTGTAGGGCCCCATACCATCGACGCATCAAAATAGCTCCCGTAGGGGTTCTCAGCATCGACTATCAGGGTGTTCTGCTTAACGTTTAACAGATTTTCCCCACCCAGATAGATGTCCCATTTTTTAAATTTTTTGCTGATCTGTGCATTCACATTAACATAAGCAGGTGAGCGAGACTCCATTCGGAAACCTTCCGGATTTTCGATCAGATCCGGAAGGCGCTTTCTACCGATAAACTGGGTAGTGAGGTCAAAAGCCCACTTTTTTTCCGTTTCATAAGCCAGGTTAATAAATCCACGATGCGGAGAGAGCAGGGATTTTTCACGCAATCCCGATGTATACGTTGTTTTTACATCGAGATAACGGTAAGCGATTCTTGCTTCCAGATGTGCGATCGGTTCAATGGTAAACTGCGCCTGAAAGGTTTGGCTGTACGATTTTCCGTTAAGGTTATAGATCCGCACTTCCCGGGCTGAATTATCAAGGTCCACAACGGTTTGATTCACGAAATGCACATAATAATAATCCATAGAAAATTGGGCCGACCTGCGGGAACTGATCGGAAAGGTATAGGTATAGTTTCCGCCGTAATTCCAGGAAACTTCAGGCAAAAGCCCGTCTTTTCCGGGGTATCCGCTTCCTTCAAGGATCAGTTTTCTGGAGCTTACCAAAATGCCGCTGTTTTCTGCAAAAATATTCGCAGTTCGTTGCCCTCTTCCGGCACTTGCCCGCAACACATGCCTTTCATTGATGGCATAACGCAGGTGCATTCGGGGTGTAACAAAGGCACCAAACAGGTTATGGTAATCGAGTCTTGCTCCAAAAACAGCTGAGAATTTCTGGGCCAGGGCATAGGTGTACTCTGCAAAAATTCCGGGAACAAGTTCTGTTCTGGCGAAATTTTTCCCATTGTAATTTTCATCAAAACGATCTGCCAATATACCGGCCCCGCCACTTAAGGTATGCCGGCCCGGTTTGCCGAATTTTCGGTTAAATACCATGGATCCAAAGAGATTATCATGGATGCCGTTGTAGGTATTTAGTCCGGCTATAAACGTATTTTCATAGCGGTTCGCATGAAACACAAAGCCGATACTGGTAGGTTTTTTATCGCTTTCCATACGGCCCAGTTTAGCCCAAACGCCTCCCTGTCTGGTATTATATTCTACACCATAAGGAGTGGTACTATCCCTTTCCATTCCTCGCTTATAGCCAATTTGACCGGAAGTACGTTGTTCATCCAAATACTTGAATCCCACCATGCCCTCCCATTTTTTTCCCTGGTATTTCCAGCGATTGATGAGGTTCAGGCCTTGTCCCGAAGGCAGATTATAAAACCCGTCTTTGTTTGGGTCCATTTTATTTTGAGTGCTGTTAACGTGGGCCATTAAACTGGTGCTCCACTTTTTGCTCACTTTAGCCCGGGTAATTGCATTCAATTCCGTACGGCCAAACATGTTCACGTATCCGTTCAGGTAAAACTTTGGTGCCGTTTCAGGTTTGATCAGGTCAATATTGATCTGGCCGGTCATGCTCTCAAAGCCATACATAACCGAGCCTGCACCTTTTGATAAATAGATGTTTTCTACAAAAGGCCCCGGGATATAACTTAACCCTGTGGAGGCGTTCAGACCATGAACCATAGGCATATTTTCAACCAGGGTTTGGGCATAAATACCCGATAAACCCAGCATTTGAATCTGCCGCATGCCGGTTAAGGCATCCGAAAAGGAAACTTCCACGGTAGGATTGGTTTCAAAACTTTCACTCAGGTTACAACAGGCTGCCTTTTTCAGTTCGCCTTTGCCAAGCACCTCAACCTTCATGCTCGAAATGGAGCTGATCGTTGTAGCTTTTTTATCGCCCATTACCACGGTTTCATCCAGCTCAAGCACTTCGTTCAATACCACACGTATATCCTGCTTTCCTTTGGTTTCTATGGTGTCGCTACTGAAACCGATAAACGAAACCACCAATAAAGTTGTGCCCGGAACCCGTTCGATACTGAACTTGCCTTCTCCATCAGCAACCACCCCGACCGTGGTATTCAACCATTGAACGGTGGCATAGCTGAGCGGTGTTTCCTTTCCGTCTTCCAGTCCTTTTACGGTACCCCGTAACAGGTCCTGAGCCGACACCAGTGCCGGACTCAGGAGGAAAATTAAAATAATCAGGAACCTCATTTTTGTTCAGATTTGTCCCTGTCGTATTTGCAACATCCCGGAAGTTTGTTATACACTTTATCGGGTGCTGTTTGTTTGTCGGTATCATGGCCATCTGCAGCGATAAGGCCATGTATCTTTTCTTCCGTGATCTTTGTTTTGTCGTAAACAACAACAATAATCTTGGTGTCGACATCCCAAACGGCCGATTTAACCCCTTTCACATCTACAGAGGCTTCGATACGTTCCTTACACATTTCGCAATTCCCTTTCACTTCAAAACGAAGGGTATCTAAATCTCCGGCTATGGCCAGGTTACTGGTTAACGCAAAAAATACGAGTATAAAAATTGATTTAATTGTTTTCATGATGGATAATTTGATTGATTGAATAAATAAAAAATCCTGATAACTCCCGCTATTAAGCGGTATCAGGCAGCGGTAAAACCGCAGGGTATCAAATCAGAAAACAAGAAAAAAGCACCTGAATTCGCCTGTTGAGTGGCGGTGCTTTACTGTCGGCCGGAAATTCCGGGTAATAGGTTTCGGGAACCACATATGCAAAAACTGCCTCTTGCTGGTTCAGTATTCCGTCCAGGCTGATCATCGAGGTATTGCCTGATAACTGGATCTTGTCGGAAGACTCCTGTAGATAAACCTGCTCTGAATTGCAGCAATCTTCTTCAGGTCCCATTTTAGCACAACACTCCGAAATGCCCGCTTCTGTTGAAAAAAGGGCAAAATCGGAAAGTGCATCGCCGCAATAATCCAGCCGCACCGACAGGCCAAAATTGGCAGTCGCGTACAAAAGCAGAAGTATACTTGCGATAATCCTTTGCATGTTCAACAAAGCTATAAACAAAAAGCCTTCCAGAAAACCCTTTTTTGCTTCTTATCATTTAATAATTGGTCGTTTTGGTCCTCACTCGCCTAATTCACGAATTCGTGCACGCCCCAAAAAGAGGTAAAATCGTGCTCAGAGTCTGTTTTTGCATGGATTCTCTAAAATATTTCCTCATGAATTCAAATAAAACACTTGACAAAATGAATTTGAATTCACGTAAATTAGCTTTATGAAATTGAGGGGGACTGCATTTTTGTTTTCTCCTGATTTTCAGCGATAAATAACATACCGATTTTTTATACAATGAAAAAACCAGGGACCGACAAAACCGCCGGAAAGAAAAAACCCGCATCGCCTAAGCCAAAAGGTTTAGATGACAAAAGAATTGAAAAGTACAAGAAGCAGTCACTCAATCCGGATGATGAAGAGGAGGATTTTGATGAGTTACCTGCTGAGGATGAACTTGATATTCAGGTCGACAACTTCGATGATTTTGACGAAGACGACGAGGACTATTAATAAACTCCCGAAAATCCAATCTTTCTGGCCGGGCATTTCCGGCCATTTTTTATATATCCAGGTCTATTTCCGGGGTAAGGATCCTGTTGCTTTCGTGAAGAGCCCGGTCGTTTAGCCACATTTCCAACTGCACCTTTTTGGGGCTATGGCCATTGAGTAAAAGCATGGTGAAATCGACCCGCAATTCCATGGTTCCGCTTATTCCTTTGTATTTTCCTTCCGGGGTGATCGTTTGAATACGTTGGTCGTATCCGATGGTATCGTTTGAAAAGGCATCTACATAATACACTTTGCCACCACCATCTGTCCCATAAAAATCTGTATGGAGATTGTAAAAATAGGGATCACCGATTTGAAACGGAGGAAGGGTATCTGATTCTGCATACCCCAAGTCGCCATCGCCATCTTCAAAGCGAAAACGGATCAGCAGCAGGGAATCTTTACCGGAGCCATTCTGGAATTTTTCAAAGCCCAGGTATTCCACTTTTGGTATTGTGCTACCTGTTTCTTCTTTCGAACACGCCAAAAACAGGAGCATTCCAAACAGAACACTTAATTTTGACCCACGTACCATGAACCGGGAAGAAGCCATCTCCATCATTGAAAGCACAAATTACACCAATTTCAACGAAATGGCGATGCGGGTATTTTCTTATCAGACAGAAAATGTGCACCCTTTCCAGCTCTACCAAAAGCTGATCGGCTTTTATCCTCAGGGGCCACGATTGCCTGAATGGATCCCCTTTTTACCGATCTCGGCATTTAAATCACAGGTTGTTATCGCATCCGGACTAGATGCCGAAAGGGTTTATTCGAGCAGCAGCACAGGGGGCAAGGGACCAAGCCAGCATTATGTGGCGGAAAATTCTCTCTATCAAAAAAGCTACCTGAAAGGGTTCGAACTGGCCTATGGAAAACCGGAAGACTGGTGTTTTTTCTGTCTTCTGCCCTCTTATATGGAAAGAGAAGGATCCTCGCTGATCAGCATGGCCAGCGATCTGGTTCAGCGCAGCAAGGATCCTGATTCGGGTTTTTTTCTTTATGACCATGCTGCTTTATACCAGCTACTTTTAAAAAAGATAGCGTCCGGACAAAAGACCCTGCTCCTGGGTGTATCCTTTGCCCTGCTCGATTTTGCAGAAGCGTATACCCTGCCCGCTTCTAATCTGCTTATTATGGAAACCGGAGGCATGAAAGGCCGCAAGAAGGAACTCATCCGCCATGAACTCCACAAAATTTTAAGCAACCGCCTGGGCGTTTCAAAGATCCATTCCGAATATGGCATGACCGAACTCCTTTCGCAGGCCTATTCCAAAGGCGATGGAAGGTTTTTTTGTCCGCCCTGGATGCGTGTTGTAGTTCGTGATCAGTTGGACCCATTAGGTGAAGACCTTATTGGAAAACGCGGCCGAATCTGTGTGATCGATCTGGCGAATGTGTATTCCTGCAGTTTTATTGAAACCGATGACTTAGGTATTGTATATGAAGATGGAAGTTTTGAGGTTCTTGGGCGGCTGGATTATACCGATATCAGGGGGTGTAATGTGATGGTGGGATGAGCGGGCCTGCGGCCAGAGCGGCCGTGTCCGCCGAAGCTATGACTGAAACGAAGTGGAAGGAATAGCGAAGGTGGAGGGAGCGGGGGAAACGCTCTCGCTTTACTGACAGCCAAATTTTTCCAGATAAATGCGGTTCATTTCGGGCCATTTTATCGCTGCCTTTTCAAAATGATCGCATCCGGATTGTCCTGTTACCTCTTTTAACAAGCCGAGAATCATATCATATTCTGCTAAGGGTACCGCCGCGAGTTTCCATTTGGATTGAATATCGTCTATATAGCCTTCGAGTTTTCTCTGACATTTCACCTCCGCACCACTTAAAAATTCGGTGGGAACAAAGTAATAATTATACAATCCAAATCTTTTCAGTTCGATCTTATTCGGCTTGGAGCATTCATAATAATCGCAGAGTTTTAGGCACCAATCCACTTCAATCGCATATGACACCTCAAAAATGGAATATAAAAGTTTTCTGGCAGCTGAAATATCTCCTAAAGCAAGGGTTGCCAATGCCTCTTGCACCCTCATTCCGGCAAGCACATCCGCATTCAAATTTTTTGCCAGTGCTACCGCCTGTTGAGCGGCGATAAGTGCAGAATTTGTTTGTCCGCTTGTCATTAACCTTGCCGACTTTAGTAAATACATTTCTGCGAAAAAATAATTTGGATCAGGTGCATCCTCATACAATTCGGCTGTTTCTACGCGATACGCATCCATCGCCTGGAAAGCCTGCTCATAAAATGTGTCGGCTTCTTCGTAACGACCCTGAGCAAGGCACCTGTTCCCCTGAAAATAGGGCAAAATACAAAGTGAATGTTCCACCTTTTCAGCCAATTGGTACAAAGAATCTGCGGCATCAAACTTTCCAAGATTATAGGCGGCAATTCCGCGTTGGAAAAAATAACGACGAGTACCTTGTATACAGATACTCCGTTTTAGTTTTTCTATAAATTCCCACTGTTCCCCTCCAGCCTGCGTGGTGTCATTTTCCTTTGGGAATCGTTTTTCTGTATCGGCGATCAGATTACAAACGCTGTCCATTTCTTCCAGCTTATACCAGGTCTGCATCATCAGCAAAGCGTCATAAACGGTAGCCTCGTTGGTTTGTAAAGCCCTTTTTCGATAATACAGCGATTTGCTGCTACTGTCCAAAGATACCAGTATCCCGGCCATATAGAAATTGCCAAAGTAGGCATCCGGGTCAAGTTCCAGTAATTTTGAAACGGTAAGGTGCGCGCCGTTAAAATCTTCCAGAGCCACATGGATCAGCACATTTAGCTGCAAAAGACTATTGTCATCCGGGGTCTGAAGGAGCGCCTTTTTGGCTTTCAGACGCGCCATAACCACTTTATTCTCAACAAAACTCAGCCATGCGTCAAAAAATTGCAGTTCAACATTTTCTGGATAACGGAGAAAAGCCGGGCCTACATGCTGTTTTAACTCTTCCAGGTGTCTAAGATTATACAATATGGAAGCCTTAAGTATAAGAGAAGGCAAATGTTCAGGATAGGTGGCTAAAACCTCATTCAAAAAATGAAGTGCAGTATCCGCATTTCCAATCAGCGCCTCTCTTTTCGCTTTTAGAAACATGCTGTTTGCCGGCTCCGTTTCCTTTTTGAGAACCCAATTGTAATGGCCCTCTGCTTTGGAAGCTGAATCCATATCGTACAATAGCTGCAAATAAATGCTGGCAATTTCGAATTGGTAATTCGTTTGGAGAACACTGTCGCAGAAGGAGATTATTTTATCGTGATTTTTTATCCCTGCCAACCTTTCCTTGTCCGTTTGTGCCTGAAGCAAACAAGGTATTCCCAACAAAAAACAGAAGATCAACTTTTTCATAGCGGTTCCGTGCGAAAATAGCTTATTGCCCCGACCTAAAACCCGGAACCCAGAACCAAACGTATGCCGAAGGTCTTGTCCTCCATCGTCACCCGCAGCAAATAAACTGCCTCGGGGTGTCCGATAAAGTCCAGTTCCAATTGCCCATCCGATAAAGGATTGGTCTGAATTGCGATCTCTCTTCCACGGGCATCATAAACTTGAATGAACGCATTTTCCGATACTCCGCTCAGCACAAAACTCCGCTCGCTGGGATTGGGGTAAACGGCAATTCCGTGCTCCCTCCATTCGTCCATTCCTATGCCCGGACCTGATGCGGTATCAACCTGAATAAAGCCAACTTTTAACTTTTCTGAAACACATTTGTTTCCTGCAATGCGCAGCCTTACATCATAAGTTCCCGGATTGGCGTAAAAGTGGCTCGGGTTCCTAAGAATACTGGAATCTCCATCTCCAAAAGACCAGAGATAATCCGTTTTAAGGCCACCTGTTGACAAATCGCTAAATTGGCTGGTCAGGCTTACCCTTCCAAGGGTGGAGTCGGCAGTGAAGTCAACGGAAGTTTTTTCTTCAATATCCATACGCGAAGAATCCATATCGGAACACCCGGTAAGGGTATCCATCAATAAATAATAGAGAAACGAGGTTCCTGATTGAGCCGAATCTGTACTGAATTCAAAGCTTCCATTGTTTTGGGAGACAGCTTGTCCGGCCCAAACTCCACCAGCCGGACTGGCAAAAGTATCAAGCAGGATCTGCCCCTGGTCTTCGCAAAAAGATGCTCCCTTTATCGAAGTGATCTCCGGATTTTCATTGCGGGTAATCCTTCTGGAAACAGAATCGGCACACCCTTTTATTGAAATCACATGAAGATACAGGGTAAAAGATGAATCCGGCACAAATGATCCGTTCCCGATTCCATATGAAAAAGTAAAGCTATGCCCTGCACCGTTGATCAGGGTATCAGCCAGAATGGTCACGGGGTTTCCTGCACAAACGGCTGTATCGGTTAAAGGCGAAATAAAAACAGCCTCCGGAAATGGCCATTTAAAAGTATGGACGGAATCGGTGGCGGTACATCCTATGGAATCGGTCAAAACCACCCGGTGCATCGAATCCTGAACAATGGTGGGAAAAAACAGGGCTTTGTTTTCGCTTGTGTCCTGGTTCCATATAAAAGAATACGTTCCCGTTCCTCCACTGCCAATGGCTTCTAAACCAATTAATCCTCCTCCGCAAAGGCCGGTGTCGGCTCCTGCCTCAACAAGGGGAGATGGATATAATTCGATCTCGAGTAATTCTGAAGCGCTGCAATTTCCTGACGCGTTTTGCGCTTCGAATGTAAGGGAATAGGTTCCGGGACCTTTGTTTCGGCCATCAAACCAGTATCCCGTACCGCTTTGGTTCACGACTCCGCTTCCTTTCCATATGCCGCTAACAGAACCCGATATTCCGGAAAGAAAGAGCATGGAATCAGCCGTACACATCTTTTGCGGACTGGCCGCCGCTATTTGCGGAATATTACCGATCAGCACATCCATTGAATCTATGCGCGAACAACCTGTGCTATCGCTCAGCTCCAGATAAATGCGGGATGATTGGGTAAAAATATCCTGGATGAACGAATCGGTTACACTAGTGTATGGAAACCAGGAATAATTGATCGGAGCCTTTCCGCTATACAGGGTAGCATCGATTTGCAGGCTTGTACCGGCACAGATCACCGTATCATTTGGCAATGAAAAATTCGGTGTGGCATGATTCGCGATCCGAACCGTATCATAAGTCTGGCAGGATAAACTGTCGGTATACCGCAATACCTTTTCATGGATGCCAAGCGGGGGATAGAAACGAAGACTGTCTCCTGCACCCATGCCCAGCCAGGAGTAACTCCCTGTATTCACCTTATTCAGCGGCTTCAGATAAATCGCAGCCAGAAAACATCCTGTTGTATCATGCGTGGCAAGCGGATAATGGGGAGTATAGCGATCAAGGAGCAAACTATCCCTGACCGTACATCCGATCGAATCCATTACTTCAAGAAGATATACTGTATCAGCCAGAGGCGGTATAAGCGGAAAATTATTCCCGTTGCCCTGCCCGATCCAGGTATAGGAATAAGGGGTGGTTCCTCCACTCACTGTAGTCTTAAGCCGAACCGTATCATTGGGCAATTCATCACAAATAGGAATGGGTGGGGTATTGGTATAAACAGGCTGATTCATCCTTACATCAAAGGTGTCGGACAAAGTACATCCCGAGCTGTCGGTACTTTTGACCCATAATGTTGTATCGCCTGTAACCGTAAAGGTAAACGAATCGAGGGTGCTGCTATCCGGCCACATATAACGTGTGAAGCCCAGTCCGCCACTCGACACGGGGTGCAGAGTCAGCGAGGTGTTTGAACAGGTTTTGTATGGACTGATCACCTGCGTAGTAAAATGGTACAGGCTATCTATTCTGACAGAGTCGGTAAAGATCAGGTCGCAGCCATCCTGAACCTGCTTGATATGGAACCGATGCCAACCTGTGTCGCTCAAAGCTATATCAAGGGTGTCGTTTTGGTAGGCCCCCGAGTCTGTCCTGACAAAAAGTGGTCGCCCCGAATTGCTCGTATCGTAGGCATGGATCCTCAATTGGTTGCAGGTTCGGCTCGTTTGCCAAAGGGGCTTTTTGCTTGAATCCAAAGGTGCCGTGACGACAAATCCATAATTCAGGGATGCTTTTTTGATAAAATAGCAGGCATATTCCCAACTTCGTATGCCAAACATGTAAGGTTTATCGCGGATCCTTGACGTGTCGGGTGTGAAACAAACCCGCAGTTTGATTAAACCGGGCTGCCAGGAGAGGGTATCAACTGTCATCAAACTATCTTCTTTGATCCAGGATGCCAGGAGGGTGTCGGAGGAATTGTATCCTTCGACACGAACTTCTATACAAGCTGTGGTGTTTGCACAAACCCGGATCGGGACGGGTTCTCTTGACAAACTTATGTTGGGTGAACTAACCCCACTGGTCGTTATAATAACCGGAATAAAATCTTCCTGTGCCCACCCAACGAGCCGCATCGTATCGTTGTGTTTTTTCCAGCCCTGAACGTGAAAGGAGATGGAACCGAATTGATTGACCTGGGTGGGTCTGAATTCGAGATTACCGCTTATCGCGTTTAGTCGAAATCCGGCAGGAAAGCCAAGTGCTGAATTAGGAAATCCAAAAAATGACATCGGACGAAAAGCATTGAAATTTCCACTATAAGTCGCAGAGGTATTACGTGACACCAGTGAAGGCGAAAGAACATACGAAATGCTGTCAAAATAATTAGTACGGTCCCGAAAATCCGGGTTATACTTAAAATCTGTATTGTACGGAAAGGCCAAACTGGGAGAATTAAACTTCCTTATTTCTCTGCCACTTGAGTCATAACATAGGTTAATGTATGATTGAATATAAAAATTCTGACCGGCTTGACCCGTATTAATTACATTTGAGCGAATGGCCTGTTCCCAGCTTAACGTAAAGCTGCAGTTAGTACCATAATTAGAAAAGTCGACCGTACACTTCCAAAGATGTTCTTCATAACCAAGAATACCGCCCGAACTTTTACAACGCGTTGAATTCCCACATGCCGGGCTCGAGTCTGCAAGAGAAATGTCTTTTTGTGATATTTTCGTTTGGGAACTGATGATCCCCACTACACCTGTGTCACTTCTTACGGTCAGGTTTGATTGAGACATTTGTATACCCGCGCAGTCTCTCCAAATTGTTATGAATACATCGTACTTTTTTCCTGAAACATGGCTGTATGTAATGGTTCCACCTATTACATGCGAGGCATACCCTGAAAAGGAGACTAAAAAAAGAGAAAGAACGAGTAGAATTTTTTTCACGTAGGATCAGATCGATTCCCCCGAAGGTATACAAAAAGTAAAAATAACCCAGAACCCGGAACCCAAAACCCAAAACCTTATCTTTGCGCCCTATGCTCAATAAACTTGAAGCCATCAAACAACGTTGGGAAGATGTTGGTATCGCTTTAGGAGACCCGGCAGCGGTTTCCGACATGAAACGCTTTGCCAAATTGAACAAAGAATACCGCGACCTGACTCCCGTTGTTGAGTGTTATAAAAAATACAAAAACCTCATCGGCAATATCGAAAATGCCCGGGATATCCTGAAAACGGAAAAAGACCCTGAAATGCGCGAAATGGCGCTGGAAGAACTGGAAACACTGGAGGTCGACAAAAAAGCCCTGGAAGAGGAAGTACGTGTTATGCTCATTCCGAAAGATCCGGAGGACGATAAAAACTGCGTCGTGGAGATCCGTGCCGGTACAGGTGGCGATGAGG